>CAZVCD010000237.1:0-4468 GCA_964625675.1 uncultured Victivallales bacterium
GCTTTAAAGTGCTTAACCTCTTTGTAATCGCTTCCAAACTGTAGCATTAAAGTTTCCCAGCTTATATGTTGAATGCTCTTTAAGTTATGCATTCTGTAGGTAAGCCACATGTAAATATCTAAAGCTAAAGCAGAACTCTTAAGAGCCTTTAAAGCTTCAATGTCTATCGGCACGGGATTATTAACTATCTCTTTGTAAAACGCCTCTCCAAGTACTACTGAGCTTTCAAAAAGCATAATTTGGTCTGGTTCTTTCGGTTCCCACCATAGATCAGCTTCTGAAATTATATTAAAGTTTTTAATCTTTGTTTGATTTTCAGTATCATAAGAAGCATAAATTGAAGTTGAAAAGAGTTTATTTATCTGTGATTTCAAGCGGGTTATAGTCCCCCACCTTCCACCAGTAGGAACAAGGTCAAGTTTAGCCATAAATCCACTTAGGCTCTGCCCTAAAATCAAATGACGGGATTTTGTCTTTACTGCCTCTGTGTTTATCCAAGCCATTAATAGACGGGGATAAACTCCATAAGGTAGCCCCATTTTACTGGGGGCAATCATTGAGAGGGTATAATTACCGTTTTTCCGTTCAAACTCATTACTTTTAGGTTTACTATGAGGCATTGTAGCCATAACTAAAGCTCTGGCTAAATACCCTAAATCTCCTCTTTTTATTGCCTCTTCTCCCTCTATAACAAGCATTCTATCAACAAATTTATTGATATTTTTTATCTGCTTAGGAGTTAGTTTAGCAATTCTTTCAGAAGCTTCTTTACCCGCTTTTACAATATCTATTTCATGCGTGGACATGTTGTCTTACTGCCTGTAAAATTTCAACTTTTTTGTGTCTTTTTAAAGCTTTCCAGACTTCGCATTTATCATTTAATCTCAGCCAGAAATCTGGCGTAGTTCCCAACGCCTCTGAAAGAGCAAGGGCAGAATCAGCCGAAACGCCTCTTTTGCCGTTTATCAGCTCGTTTAATCGGACATAAGACCAGCCTAAATGTTTTGCAAACTCTGTTTGCTGTACTCCTAAAGGCTCTAAAAATTCCTTTAAAAGCATTTCCCCTGGATGTGTAGGGGGTCTGTATTTTGGTAAAAGCATTTTACGTTTTCCTTTTTACGTTTTTTACCTTTTTACATTACCTAATGATAATCTGTTATCTGCACTTCGTATGCGTTCTCTTCCTTCCATTTAAAAATTATTCGCCATTGTCTGTTTATCCATAAAGCCCAATAATCTTTTAAATTGCCCTCTTTCTTTTCAAGCCTGTTGCTCGGTGGCTGTCTAAGCTCTTCAACACTTGCAACAGAATCTATTTGATCAAGAAGCCTTACAGCTTTATCATGTAGCTGTTGAGGAACTTTTCTTGCATAACGACTATTTTTACCGTTAAAAATATCCTGTGTTGTTTTATCTTTAATAGTTTTAATCATAAATAACCTTAAAATTGCTTTAATATAACTATATAACTAATACCGTAATATACAAGAGCAGTAAAACAAAGAATTTTAAAAATCAGAATTTAGGGAATCCGCCCCTATTTGCTGTTTTTGTTCACTTTTGGGACAGTTTTTCAGGAAGTTGATTATTGCATTTTTGCTTAATATGTGTATAATATTAATATACAGGCACTTACAACAATTCTTTCAATGTAACATACTCTATGTTATGCGACGCTAGAAACTTTTCTAAATTGTTTTTTAATCTCCGTTTTCCTCAAGTAGATTTTCCAATTCACATCTAAATCTTTCCTGACCTTCAAACAGTGTACCATTTTTGTAATATTCAAAAAATTCAGGATAACCATTGGGGCTTAAAAAATGAAAAATATATTTTTCTTTAATATTTAATCCTTCAAGTTCTTTATTTAATCGAGCAAAATGTTCCAATGCATACTTATATTTTGCTTTGTTTTCTATAGAATCATCTTTATCTGCTTTTATTTCAATGACAAAAACATATTCATAATTATTTTGGGTTGCTTTTATAAAAAAATCAGGATTAAATGTCTTTACTGCATATTTTCTTGTTTTGGAGTTTTTGTCTCCATATTTTAGGCTATATTCTATGCTATAAAAACCCCTGTCTCTTGACTTTATCCATGATGTTATTTCCTTAGAAATATCTTGTTTACATAGATATTTTATGAATTCTCTTTCTGGTGTCCCATTTGTTAGAATAATATTAAGGGGTGTTTTAAAATAATACTCATTTTGTTCTTTAATGGAACTTCTTGGCAGGCTTTCATCATCAATTAATTCAGTTAGAATATTATACTGTTCTTCTGTAACATCGTTTTTATAATCATTGGTGAAAAATACAGATGAATCTCTTCGAAAGTTGCCTATACCTAAACTTTCTTTCTGTATATCTAAGGTTTTAACTTTATAAGGGCTTAATATCTTTAATTCAGTAACTACAGTTTTATCTTTTTTCCTGAGTAATGTACCAAATGACTGTAATATTTTATTGAAGTTTTTTTCTGTAAGCTGATTATTTTTAATACCTACTTTTATCATTGATTTAGAGATTATATCGTTAATTTTTTCTCTTGGAGGAAGGCTATTTTGCGTGTATTGATTCTCTCCTAATTGTAAAACTTTGCCTTCCCAATTTCTGATCTCAAATTCTTCATATATTTTATCTACCACATCTTCAATAGACCATGTTTTATATCTTATAATATAATTTTTGTTTCTAATAGTTTTTCCATTAATGCTTTCAAAGATTGTTTCTTTTTCAGGTTCTATTATCTGCGATTCAAGTTTAATGCCGTCTTTTTCTATCCTTGAAAAGTTATAAATTTTGTCACTTTTTTTACAAGGTATTTCATTTTCATTTTTCTCATAAGATAAATTATATACTTCAAAATTATATTTTGAGCGTTCTTCTTTTCTTAAAACCGTACTGAAAACTTTTGTTTCTATTTCTAGAACTTCATCTACAAGGGCTCTTATATTCCTGCTCCATGAATCGTGATTAAATACGATGACCTTTGGTGGCGGGTTTTCATATCCTACAGGTATCCTTAACCCTCTACCCAAAACTTGTGCTATTAAAAGCTTTGAATTAAAAGCCCTGTCTTCCCATGGAACGATTTGGAAAACATTTTTTACATCCCACCCCTCTGTTAGCATTGAAACTGATACTATCCATTCAACTGGTGACGTTTTATCGTCAACATTTTTAAGTTTAATAATATTTGTTTTGTGATCATTATGGGATGTTGCAATTAGTACTTTTTCTTCTGATTTTTCTCTTGTTGTGTGCTCCCTATCTTTTATAAAATCAATTAGGTCTTCATGTAAATTTTTTGCCTTCGCTATATCTTTTGTAATAAGGATTGATATAGGTTTTACTTTAGGGTATCTGTCTATGCTGTCTATATGATTTTGATATATTTTTTGGAGCTTCTCATTAATTCCAGAGCTATCATCCTTTTGGACATACTCTATATTCTTTACTACTTTTTCTTCTATTGCTTTTCTTAGTGAATACCTATAGATAACATCATTAAAATATTCATTTTCAATATAAGCTGTACCTGTAAAACCTAAAATATATTTAAATTTATAGTCATTATTAAATAAAAATGACTTCCATTTTTTAATATCCTTTGATTCTATTGACCTTCCTTCTACTTTATTAAAAATATGATGTGATTCATCATTTAAAACTAAAGTTTTCTCTCCCTTTGTCTTTAGGCTGTCCTCTATAGAAGAACCTGTATTATCATAAACTGCATGTATATTTTCGACACAAATATCCCCTTTTTTTATTGTTACATTTGCATCTATAATACATGGATTTTTTATAACTGCATTCTCTGGGATTGACTCTTTCAGTTGGCTACTACCACTTAATCGTTCAAACTTTTCCTTTAAGCCACTTTCAATAGTTAAAGAAGGACAAAGAACTAATACTCTATCAATTAATCCTAAACCAAGCATTATCTGTGCAATGCCATATATTACAAATGATTTTCCTGTTCCAGTTGCTAAATCAATATTTGCAAAGAGCTTATTCGGTAACTGTAATTTTGATATATATTCTTCTATTGAAGCATATTTAGCCTGTAATTCTGGATTTGAAGAATAATTTTCTATTACTAAATCAGATATAGAGTTGTATTTCCCGCCCGCTAAATATATTACAGCATCTTTTATTACTTCTTTTTGATAGTCTCTGTCTCCACATAGCCTGTTTATAAAGTCTTCCCAGTTGTCTAAATCTAATTTTGCAGGGTCATATACCTTATTTACCTTTAAAACTAAATCCTGATTTTTAAATATGTATTTATCCTGCATAATGATCCCATTCTATATATTAAATACTTCTGTAAAATCGTTCCCATAAATATCCGTATATACAGCCATAATTTTCTTACCAGTCTCTGATTTTTTAATAGAAATATTAAGAACTTTATTTTTTAGTTGCACCAATTCATTTCTAATTTCTTCATTATCTT
>CAZVCD010000238.1:0-4452 GCA_964625675.1 uncultured Victivallales bacterium
ATAGGCTCTATTTACTTAAATATTCAACTTATAAATATCTTCAAATTAAGGAATAAAATTGATGAAAAATACCGGCCTGAAAAAAACAAAAAAACCTAATTCAAAACCTATAAAAGGAGCTGAAATAGCAATAAAATGCCTTGAACGGGAGGGGATAAAACAGATCTTTGCATATCCCGGAGGTGCATCGATGGAGTTTCATCAAGCTTTATGCGATAGTCATATTGATGTAATATTGCCGAGACATGAACAGGGAGGAGCTTTTGCTGCCGGCGGTTTTGCCAGAGCGACAGGGCGCGTTGGTGTTTGCATGGCTACCAGTGGTCCGGGAGCAACAAATCTCATATCCGGAATAGCTGATGCATACATGGATTCAGTTCCTGTTGTTGTGTTAACGGGGCAGATTCCCAGTCCTCTGATCGGGAAAACTGCGTTTCAGGAAACAGATATGATCGGAATGACTCTTCCGATTGTTAAGCATAGTTATTTGGTTATGGATGCAGCCGATATTCCTGCTGTGGTAAAAGAAGCATTTTATATTGCTAACAGCGGCCGTCCCGGACCGGTTGTGATTGATGTGCCAAAAGATATTCAGCAGCAGAAGGTTGTACCTAATTATGACGAACCCATCTCTGTAAGAGCATATTATCCTGAACCAAAGGCTAGTTCTTCTGAGATAGAAAAGTTAAAAGAAGCTATAGTTAAGAGTGAACGCCCCTGTATTTATGCAGGTGGCGGTATAATAACAGCTGAGGCAGCAAAGGAGCTTGCTAGCTTTGCACATGGATATAATATTCCTGTAGTTACGACACTTATGGGGATCGGCTCGTTCCCGGAAGATGATCCTCTCTCTCTAAAATTTTTAGGTATGCATGGTACTGTTTATGGAAATAATGCGGCAAATGAGTGTGACCTTTTATTATGTTTGGGGGCGCGTTTTGATGATAGAGTTACAGGCCCGATAAAAACTTTTGCGGAACATGCTAAAATAGTCCATGTAGATGTAGACCGTTCAGAAATAAATAAAAATAAGAGAGCAGATATTGGTATTGTAAGTGATGTTAAATACGTATTGAAAAAGCTGAATGAAAAACCTGTTCGAAAAGAGTACGAAAAATGGTTTACTTTAATAAAACAATGGAAAAAAGATTATCCGCTGGCCTTCTCTAAAGATAAAGATGATTTACTTCCACAGGAGGTCATTAAAACTGTTCATGATATCACAAACGGTGATGCAATAATGGTGCCGAGTGTAGGGCAGCATCAGATGTGGACTGCTCAATATTTTACGTATAAGCATCCGAGACAGTTGATAACATCAGGTGGGTTAGGTGCTATGGGATTTGGTCTCCCTGCTTCCATGGGGGTAAAAGTAGCTTATCCTGACAAGACTGTTATTTGTATTTCCGGAGACGGAAGTTTTCAAATGAATATCCAAGAGCTTGGAACAATTCATTCATATGAAATTGGGGTTAAAATTATAATTCTAAATAACCAGCATCTTGGGATGGTTGCACAGTGGGAAGACAGGTTTTATGGCAGTCGACGAGGTGATACTGTACTTGCAAACAAGAGAGCAAGCAGGCCGTATCCTGATTTTGTCACAATTGCCAAAGGGTACCTGATACCTGGAAGGGAAGTTTACACTAAAGCTGAATTGGCTGATGCCATAAAAGAAATGCTTGAAACGCCAGGTCCATTTCTATTGGATGTACATGTGCAGTATCAAGAACATGTTCTACCTATGCTGCCCCCGGGAAAAACTTATAAAGATATTATTACAGAGTAAATTAGGAGTATTGTATGAAAGAGTATAAAAATTTTCATGTTGTTGACCATCCACTGGTAAAGCATAAACTTACATACATTAGAAATAAGAATACAAGCAAAAAAGTATTTAAAGAGCTGGTAGATGAAGTTGGAATATTCCTTGCTTATGAATTAACTAAAGATTTTCCATTGGAAGATATAGAAGTTGAAACGCCCTTATGTAAGACAAAAGCACAGATATTAGCCGGTAAGAAACCCGTTCTGGTTCCCATTCTTAGAGCAGGTGTAGGTATGCTTGACGGTTTTCTTAAAATTATGCCTTCTGCGAGAATTGGTCACATTGGAATGGCTCGTGATGAAGAAACACTGGAAGCAGTGTCATATTATTGCAAATTGCCAGTCGATAGCTATAATCGAACAATTATATTAATTGATCCAATGTTGGCTACCGGAGGATCTGCAATTGCAGCGGCTACTAAGTTGAAAGAAACGGGTGTTAAAAAGATAAAATTTATGTGTTTAGTTGCAGCACCCGAAGGAGTTAAGAATTTTTGTGAAGCTCATCCAGATATTGATGTTTATGCAGCCTGTCTAGACGAAAAATTAAATGACAAAGGATATATTCTTCCTGGTCTTGGGGATGCAGGAGATAGATTGTGCGGAACGAAGCCAAACCCACATATTAAACCTCTTGGAATTAATTTTTATAAATAAATTTCTTGGATAAGGAATATGATAAGTGAGATTGTTTAAAAACATTAGTCTTACCCTTTTTGTAATAATTATTTTGTCGTTGGGGTTACGTTGTGTAGCAGCTTACACGCTGGGGTTAAATATCGATGAAGCTTATTATGTGAGTTATGCTCTTTTTCCTGATATAAGCCATTTTGACCATCCGCCCATGGTTGGTTTTCTTCTGCAATTAACAACGTTGAATTTAATTGTTTTTAATGAGTTTGCAGCAAGGCTTGGCTTCATCATATTAGGAACTTTTTCAATAGTCTTATTTTATCTTATTGGGAAAAAAATAAAAAATAAGAGAACTGGATTTATTGCTGTATGTATTGCAGGAGCAAGTATATATGTTGAGATTTTCTGTGGGTTTGCAATAATACCAGATTCTCCCTTAATCTTTTTTATTTTACTTTCATTTTTCTTTTTCCTAAACTTTATAACAAAAGATCCGAAAGAAGCAAAAGTTTTAGATATATTACTGGCATTTTTGTTTTTTGGTTTAGCTATATATTCTAAATATCAGGCTGTTTTTCTGGGGTTTGGAATTTTATTGTTTGTTTTAGTCTATAATCGAAAATGGCTTAAAAATATTACTATTTATTTTGCTTCATTACTCCCACTTTTTTTTATTGGTTTAATCTTATACTGGAATTATAAAAACAATTTTGTTACTTTATCGTTTCATGGAGATAGGGTAAGTCACTTAAATAGTTTCGATTTATCTCTTTTTTTTACGAATATATTATCGCAAGTGGGAGTATATAATCCTATAAATATCGTGATTATAGTGGTGGCTATATTTTCTTATAAAAAAAGGCATTTTATTAAATCAACACATTTTAAACTCATTCTATGCTGCTCTATTCCACTTATAATTACAGTCCTATTTTTAGCCTCATATTATAAAACAGGTTGGCATTGGCCGGGTATTTCATATGTACTGCTTTTCTTTTTAGCTGCTTCGTACCTTGATGATATTCTTACAGATATAAAATACCCCGCAATATATGTGCTTTTTATACTCCTGTTAATGGGATTTTTTATTGTTCTTATTAAAGTTGGCCATGCAGGTTATGCTGATCCATTAATTTCAGTGATAGATGCTCCTAATCCTGAGTTATCGAAGTCTGAATATGTAAAGGCTGTATACTCTCCTCCAGAGCCTAAGGAATGGGAAACAAAAGTTGGACATAATAATTTTACACTTCCATTTTATGAGTGGAGCAGGGTTAATATAGTTTATAGGCACTTTGTCCAGAAATACCCTAAATATAAAGACTATCCTCTGGTAGCAATGCACTATATTTACGGAGGATTAACTGATTTTTATGTTGCCATTCCCAATAAAGTAAAGCTTCTTGCTTACGGCGATATTAAAAAAATTCATGGGTATTCATTTATTAATAAAGAGAGAGGTGGGTTGGCAATTGGAGAAAATGCACTTTTGATAATCACAAGTAGCCATTTCGATAATCCAAGACACTGGATCAATAATTATTTTGAAAAGATAAGCCTTGTATATCGTGCACCTATCTATAGAAACAATAAAATCATTTCATTCGTTTTTATATATGAGTTAAACCATTTTTCCGGGAAAAAATGAAAAAAATAAAAATTAAAGATCTTCGGGAGAATCCTGAGTACACAGAAACCTTAGCACAGTGGCATCATAAACAATGGGGAGAATTGAACCCTGAATTTAGTTTAGAAAAGCGTAGGGAAAAGATGCTACTATATTTAAAGGATGACTTTATACCATCTACTTATGTTGCAGTTGATGATGAGTTGCTTGGATCAGCAGCTATTGTAGAGTGTGATATGGATATTAAACCGGAATTAAGGCCCTGGTTGGCTAGCTAGTGTTTATGTTAAACCTGAAACTGAAGTGGGTGCAAATTTTTGAACAGTTTAGATAAGTGTGAAATTTCCTTTTAGAAGTGTAAATTA
>CAZVCD010000239.1:0-4448 GCA_964625675.1 uncultured Victivallales bacterium
CCTTGAGATGATAAGAAGCTATTAATACTATCGATTAGAGGTTGGATATATTTACCAACTTTATCTGGGGCGCCTGCGATGTTTGATATCCCAGGCTTTATTTTATTTTTTTTAAACTTCAATTCTTCTATTTTAATTTTATTATTGTTGCTTTGGTATTTATACAAATGCATTCTTGAACCGGTACTGCCTGCATCAATGACAGCATAATATTGAGGATTTACTGAAGCATCAATGGAGGAAGCTCCAATTAGAAGTATGAACAGCAAATATGTTATTTTTTTCATTTGATGATAGATTCCTTATTTTTGTCACAGAATTATTTATTCAAATAGGCTTGTCTTTACATTTTAGCAAATTGCTTTTTCATTTTCAATACTGAGGTATATATTATATTAGTTTTTTCCCAATATTATAAGGAAATGTAAATGAAAAAAATAATTGTAATAAGCGGGTCTACCGGTGGCGGGCATGTAAGTGCTGCCAATAGTATTCAGCTTTATGCCGAAAAAATGTTTAGCCAAAAAGTGCAGGTAACTCATATTGATGTGATAAAGTATATGTCTCCTTTTTTTAAGAAAGTATATGCTGATACATATATTAAAATGATAAAATACTTTCCATCAATTTTTGGTTTTCTATATAAAATTACGGATCATGAAAAAAATAAAAAAGTAATTCTTTCGGAGATGAGATATCATTTTGAGGAGTTTTTTTCAAAAAAATTTAAAAAGGTAATTAAAAAATATAATCCGGATTATATAATATTCACTCATTTTCTTCCTGCGGAGCATTTAAATAAGACTGTATTGAAGAATAAATATGCAAATAAATATGCAGTTGTTGTAACTGATTTTGATGTTCATAGCCTGTGGGTACAGGAAAATATGGACCTGTTTTTTGTGGCCAATGAAGAGTCGGCTTTACGCCTGGCAAGTAAAGGAATAGATAAAAATAAAATTTATGTTACGGGTATTCCTATAGCTCCAGAATTTGCAGAACAGTATGATAAAGAAAAAATAAAAGCCGAGCTTAGTCTATCACCAAAACTTGATACTGTGCTTTTAATGACTGGTGCTTATGGAATAGGTCGCGTAGACTTTTTTACAGAACATTTGTTTGAAAGCATTGATAAAGAATTTCAACTTATAGCATTAACTGGGAAGAATGAAAAACTTGCGGAATCTTTGGAGAAAATAGAAGCAAAATACCCGGGAAAGATTAAAACGGTAGGTTTTACGAATGAAGTTTATAAATATATGGCTGCCTGTGATTTTGCTGTTACAAAAACAGGAGGGCTTACAACATCGGAATGTCTTGCTATGGGGCTTCCCATTATAACCTTGAACCCAATTCCAGGACAGGAGGAAAAAAACACTAGTTATCTTCTTGAAAATGGAGCTGCGCTTAAAACTGATGATGTTCTCGGGTTAACCTATAGGGTGCAGAAATTGCTGAATGATAAAGAGTTGCTTGCAAGAATGCAGGAAAATGCGCGTCGGATTGCAAATCCGAATGCTGCAGAAAACATCCTTAACATAGTGTTAAAAGGATAAAAAAAGTAACAAAATGCAGAATAAGGTTACCTTGAAGCAATATAATGATAATTTTTTGAATAGAGATCAAGACAAATGGATTGATATTGCATTTCCGGTTACCACGGTTGCAATAATTTTAGCAATAATAATTCCCGGCCTGTTCATTCAGGTGGCCGGAAAGTTTCATATTATTTTAAACAGTTTTTCTAAAATAGCTGTCAGTGTGGTTTTGGTGCAGTTCTTTTTTATAGTGCCACTGTTAATTGTAGCTATATTAACACCAAGCAGGGGGACTTTAAGGGATAAGTTAGCATTAATAAACTGGAAAAATAATTACTGGATAGAAGCCTGTTATTACGAATTAATTTTATTTTTTCCTCTCTGGATTATTGCAACTATTATATTTTTATTTGTTTCTTATTTTGGACTTGATGCTTCTTCTCCGATTACAACTCTTCTGCTTTCTGCATCAACTGGCGGGAAAATTTTGGTTTTTGTTGCATCTGTTTTTCTTGCACCTGTCATTGAAGAAATTGTTTTTAGGCGTGTAGTTTTTACATTTATAAATAGGCTTTTTGGCATTTTGCCTGCTTTATTTATAACATCATTTGTTTTTGGGGTTTTACATGGGGGAATCGTCCAGCTAATACCACTGATGATATTGGGCATTGTCCTTCAGCTGTTATACTTGAAACATAATTCTCTTTACCCGTCAATATTGCTGCATTCGATACATAATCTTCTTATCATGTCGATATTTTTTACCCTAGGGTTATAGTATAAATTGTATAAATAATTAAAATTTGAAAAAAAAAGGCTTAGTTGTATGAACAAAAACAAACATAGTAAAGTTCCGGTAGGAGATAAAATTACTTTAAATAAGAATGGTACTCTTAATGTAACAGATAACCCGATTGTATGTTTTATTGAAGGCGATGGGATTGGATCTGATATAACGGAAGCCGGGAAATACATTTTAGATTCCGCAATTGAAAAAGCGTATAGTGGAAAGAGAAAAATTTCATGGATGGAGATATATGCTGGAGGAAAAGCCAATAAGCTTTATGGCGAAGATATTTGGCTGCCTGATGAAACTCTTGATGCTATAAAAGAGTTTGGCATTGCCATTAAGGGGCCGTTAATGACGCCAGTTGGCGAAGGCATTCGCTCTATTAATGTAACAATGCGCCAAAAGCTGGATCTATATGTCTGCTTTCGACCAGTAAAACATTTTAAAGGAGTTCCATCGCCGGTTAAAAACCCAGAGTTGACTGATATGGTGGTTTTTAGGGAAAATTCGGAAGATATTTATGCTGGCATAGAGTGGAAAGCGGGAACTCCTGAAGCAGCAAAAATTATATCTTTTCTGCAAAATGAAATGGGTGTTGAATCAATCAGATTTCCTGAAAACTGTGGGATAGGAATCAAACCTATTTCAAAAGAGGGAACGGAACGTCTTGTAAGAGCAGCAATGAAGTTTGCTGTAGAAAATGGACGTAAAAACGTGACTTTGGTTCATAAAGGAAATATTATGAAATTTACCGAAGGCGGGTTCAAAAATTGGGGTTATGAACTTATCAAACGTGAATTTTCAGAGTATGCAGTTTTAGCGTCTGAATGTAGTGGGACTCCCCCTAAAGGTAAAATCCTGATAAAAGATTGTATTTGTGATGCGTTTTTACAGGAAATATTGATCCACCCCGACAGGTATGATGTTATAGCTACAATGAATTTAAACGGAGATTATATTTCCGATGCCCTGGCAGCCTGTGTTGGCGGTATTGGGATTGCGCCTGGTGCGAATATAAACTACGAAACTGGTACTGCTATTTTTGAAGCTACGCACGGAACAGCTCCGGATATAGCAGGTAAAAATAAAGCAAATCCTTGTTCTTTAACATTGTCTGGAGAGTTGATGTTACGGCATCTTGGATGGGTTGAGGCGGCGGATTTAATTATTGATGCGATAGAAAAAACGATTGAATCTAAAAGAGTAACATCTGATTTTGCACATTTAATGGATGATGCAACCGAGCTTTCATGCTCTGATTTTGCAAAAGCAGTTGTAGAAAATATGTGAGAGCCTTTGCATGTAATGCAGAAAAGTAGGGCGGTTTCTCCCAAAGCCGCTTGCATGCAATCCCCGGACGACTCGGAGAGTCATCCCTACCGAGGAAACTGTGGAAAAAGGTAGGGCGATTTCTCCGAAAACCGTTTGCATGCAATCCCCGGACGACTCGGAGAGTCATCCCTACCGAGGAAACTGTGGAAAAAGGTAGGGCGATTTCTCCGAAAGCGCCGCATATTGTGTATTCAACACATAACTTATCTGTTTATTGAGCAAGGCGAATTAAAATTTTAGTTCCAAAGAACTGTCATCGGATTTTTCCTCGAAATTTTTCCATTCTCCACCTTCTGCTGTTTCTTTTACAAGTATTTCTATTTTCTTTTCAAATTCGTTTAGCTTTTTGTTGCAGTAATCAGAAAGTTTTTTACCATTTTCAAAGTATTTCATCATATCATCGAGAGATAATTGCTTATCCTCCATGGATATCACGGTTTTTTCAAGTTTTTCCAACGCTTTTTCAAATGAGATATTGTCATTATTTGATTTTGCTGTCATAGTTAGATTCCCTTTTTTAGAACAGTGGTATTTTATCGCAGTTAAAATTAATAATAATTGTACTCGATAACAAATATATAATATTTTATATTCACGAAATTGAAATACAATATACAGAAATACAAAAAATAAAACAAGTTTTACTTATAATATTAGAGCAGAACGAGATTATCAGATTATAACCATGTCTTTAAGTAAACTGAGAAAACGGCTTAACAAGGAAAATTTTTAATTATGAATAACTTTACGCCCCGTTCAAAACAGGTATTGGTTTTAGCGCAGCAGGA
>CAZVCD010000240.1:0-4446 GCA_964625675.1 uncultured Victivallales bacterium
TGTAAAGGTTTAAATCTTATAACCATTAATGTATAAAAAAACAATTACATCAAAGGAGGTATTTAGAAACAGAAAATATAGTTATATGTTGTTATCTTACGAGCTGGCCGGGCCCATGTTCTGAATATTCGTTCAGGCGCATACCCTCGTCGAGTTGAAGTCTATTGATAATTATAAAACTCTTCAAGCTTGTAACATTATAAGTTTTTTTTAAATAAGTAATGTTTGCACTTGACTTTTGAAAGTGCACAATTAAACGTCAAACAAGTTAATTTTAGTTTATTTTAAATAAAAATTTCAGTTGTTAATTCTCTAATAAAGGATTATTTTATTCTAATGAACCTACTAAAATCAACATTAATTATTAAAAGGAGAATTAGCTATGGCTATAGGAAAACAAACTTTTCAATTTTTCATCCCTAACGTATCAATAATGGGGGTCGGTTCTCATATTGAAGTTGTGGAACAGCTGACCTCACGTAACTGCAAAAAGCCTCTTGTTGTAACAGATAAAGGTATAACTGCAATTGGAATGACAGAAAAATTTGTCGCTATTTTTAAATCAGCAGGAATTGATGCTGTTGTATATGATGAGACAATTCCTAATCCGACTGATAAAAACGTAATGGACGGTGTTGAAGTTTATAAAGAAAAGAATTGTGATTCCATTGTAACACTTGGTGGCGGAAGTCCTCATGACTGTGGAAAAGGCATTGGTGCAGTTGTTACAAATGGAGGCAAAATTAATGATTATGAAGGCGTCAACATGCTTTCAAAACGTATGCCTCCTTTTATTGCAATAAACACTACAGCAGGAACTGCCAGTGAAATGACACGCTTCTGTATAATCACTGATACATCTTCACACATAAAAATGGCTCTTATCGACTGGAGGCTTACACCTGATGTCGCAATAAATGATCCGGAACTAATGATAGACATGCCTCCGTCATTAACTGCAGCAACTGGTATGGATGCTTTGACACACGCAGTAGAAGCTTATGTTTCAACAATAGCTACACCTATAACAGATGCATGTGCTCTTCAGGCCATTGAATTGGTCGCAACCAATCTTCGGGCAGCAGTAGCATATGGGCAGGACATGGAAGCTCGCGACAAAATGGCTTATGCTGAATATTTAGCAGGTATGGCATTTAACAACGCAAGCCTTGGACATGTACACGCAATGGCACATCAGCTGGGTGGATTTTACAATCTGCCTCACGGTGTTTGTAATGCCATACTTCTTCCACATGTAGAACGTTTTAATCTGATAGCTAAATTAGATCGTTTTGCAGATATAGCAGTAGCTATGGGGGAAAATATAGATGGTCTTAGTACACGAGAAGCAGCAGATATGGCAATTGACGCTATTAACACATTGTCAAAAGATATTGGCATACCAGCCAATCTTACAGAACTTGGAGTAAAAGAAAAAGATCTGAAGACAATGGCAGAAAATGCACAGAAAGATGCCTGCGGTTTAACAAATCCAAGAACACCCACATTGCAGGATGTAATAAATATTTACAAAGCCGCTTTATAAGTTATAATTAAACAATTTAAATAATAAAAAAGCCGCATCTTGCGGCTTTTTTGTTTAATCTTCAAAGCTTTTCAAATTTCATACAGCCTTCACCGCAAAGATGATTGATTTTATCTTTGTTCAAGGTTACTCCAAGACCTGGCTTATTAGCCGGCACACGCTCACCGTTACTAAAGCCAATTTTACCATCGCAGTGCGATTTCATATCAAGATCCATATCAAGGTCTGTCAATATTACATTATCTGTAAAAGCGGAAAAATGAACTCCTGCAGCTGTAGCAATTGGGCCTTCAAGCATCGCACCAACCATAACCTTCAACCCCGATTTTTTACACTCTTCGGCAATTAATTTGGCTGGCCATATCCCACCTGTCTTCTGTAGTTTAATATTAATACCATGTGCGGCTTTCTTGCAGATGATATTTTTTACGTTATTAATATCAACCGCACTTTCATCCGCAAAAATCAATGTTCCCACAATTTTATCTTTTACATATTTGAGTTTATCAAGATCACCTTTAGGACACGGTTCTTCAACTAATATAATATTTCCTAAAATAGAAGAAAGGTTATTTATTACCCCAACGGCTTTATCTGGATTATTGAAACCCTGATTAGCATCCAATATAAAGGCTATACCAGTGCCCAGGACGTCTTTTATAGCCCTACACCTCACAATATCCCCTTCCCCTTTAAGTTTTATTTTCATAACCTTTAAATGAGGATGTTTCGTTATTATTCTTTTAGCTTCCTCTGCTGTTTCTTCTATTGAATCTTTGAGAAAAACTGTTACGCTGTTTACAACAGTATGGAGATTATCTGAATACAAATTATAACACGGAATACCTTTAATTCGTGCAATTAGGTCATGATACGCAAAATCCAAAGCTGCATATAAAGTTGTTGATTTTATATTTTGCTTTTGTAGATATAAATGTAACTTGTCTGGTTTATCTGTCATCGGATTGATATCAAGAGATGTCAGCCTTTTTAATTCTTCTATGACTTCAGTCTGAGAATCACCGGTTATTCCTTTAAACGGCACAGCTTCACCCAATCCGAAGAAATCACCGTATTGAAGACGAACAATTACATTTTCTCTATAATACCAAGTATGAAAAGAAATGGATAAAGGCTCATCCAGTTTATACTCATATCTATATCCAGTTACTTTAATCATAAACTATCCCCTTTTATATTGTCGTTCACCCCTGTATATAGTAGACAACTCATTCTAATAATAAAAATTCACTGCCACCCAATTCTGAAAAAATGTCGTCAACTGTTATATTTTCCAACTCTTCATTGCGCTCTTTTTTTCTAAATACCGTAGGATATCTTATCGGCATACCCATATAATTAGCATGTTCCAATGGAGTCTTTCGGATAAGGTCAATATCTTTTTTAGATAGTCCTCCACTAGCTATTATTTCTATCGTTCCTGCGGGATAAATTTTGCCATTATTCCGTTTTTGCAGGATAAACTGAAGTCCGGTGCAAAAGTTATCTGTTTTTACTGAAGAAACAATTTTTGCCCATTCAGTATAATTTGAATGCTCTAATGCTGCCCCCAAACCGTTACGCATATTGGTAAGATAATCAGTCTGCATGAATCCACCGTAGCATTCATATCCCCGCGCAAATGAAACTGCGGAGAAACAGGTAAACAGGCTTGGCAGTATTAAGCCATTGCACAATGCGTCCCGCAATGATTGTTGATCAAATCTTATTTTAAAGTTTTCTCCAGAATCATCTATTCCGGATAAATAAAGTTTATTGTCTATAGAATTCAGGTAAAGTGGTATTCTCCTTTTTTTTGAATCAATTCCCCAGAAAAAAGCTGTTCCAGAACCTGCTAATAACTCTCGCCTTTGCTGGTGTAATTCATTGACACAATTAGAAAGTGTTTTTAATTTTTCATTATCCCAACAGCCATACATTTTATCAAGATCACTTAAAATATTATTTCTTAAACTACTATTAAAAAATATATTATAGATAAGTGATTTTTTATTGTACAAATCAGTCTCCAAGAGCTGTGATACAATTTTTTCTATTTCAATACATGCTCTCTCAGGCATATATCGCTCCTGTTCGGTTTCAAAAATCATATCCCATAGCTTAGCATTAATAATAACAGACTGTTCAGAATAGGACGAGCAGGCAAGAACGCGATTATCGAGATAAACTTCGTTCAATATGCAGCAGATTGTTTTATATTCTCTTTCAGACAATTTACCGCAAGAGAACAGCTTATCTGCTTTATTTAAAGCCTTTGCGACACTGTCTTCAGTATATGCTTCAACAAAACTTACAAGGCTGTTCTTTTTACTATCTGGAAAGAGAGGCAGTTTTTCATTAGAAGATAACATTATGCCTCTTGGATAAGTCACATTATTTAGCGGTATGTCCCCAAAAGCAAAAACCGGCATTATATCATCAGCCTTTTCGCTCAACGCATAAACAATCTCACCTTGTATCTGAATATAACTAAAAGTCGGCCCATGATGATTTGCTGTTAAAATATCCTGAAAATCAGTAAGCCGCTTTTTTATTTTAACCGCGGCATTTTTACCTATTAGTCTTTCTGTATAATCACCGCATATATTGACAAAATCATCTTTACTCTGAATCGTTTTTTGAAGAACATTTTTGGTGTTTTTAAACAAAGCAGAATATTTACTCAGTGTCATATGACCAAAATTATTCAAAACTTCGGCCAATACAGGTCTCTTGTTTTTTATTGCTTCAGCCAGATTATGTATTTGTTCATTCATACAGTCAACCTACAATCTCACAATTAGAATAAATAACACAATTTCCTGCCATTAAGACTCTATCATCAATGTTTGTACACATCAGTTCCCCTCCCCTTTGGGATAGCTGCTTAGCATTCATTT
>CAZVCD010000241.1:0-4422 GCA_964625675.1 uncultured Victivallales bacterium
CATGGAATACTGCTTGCTATATCATCAGGAGGTGTAATATTTTCATTTAATGCGTTTAAACAGGCTGCTGAACTAGCAGGGGAAGCAAAAAACCCTAATTTTTCAGTTCCTTTTGCTATAGTTGGTTCAATCGTATTATGTGTAATAATATTTGTGCTACTGCAGATAGGGTTTTTATCTGTATTGAATCCGGCAAACCTGAAACATGGTTGGGAGCATCTTGACCTAACTAATAACAACAGTCCATTTGCTAGTATGATTAAACAGAGTAAAATCCTTTGGCTGCTGCCTATCCTATTTTTTGCTGCTATTATTTCACCTTTTGCTGCAGGTTTAATGTACTGTACAGGTGGGGCCAGATCACTTTTCGGTATTGCTACAAATGGTTGCGCTCCCAAAATATTCCTTAAAGTAAATAAGAGAATGATACCTTATTATTCTATATGGTTAAATCTTGTCTTTGGTATGATTATTTTTCTTTTCTTTAAAGGTTGGGATGCTATAGCCACTTTTTTAACATGCCTTTTTGCTTTTTCTTACGCTGTAGCACCGGTATGCATGGTTGCACTTAGATTCCAGGTTCCCAAAATGAAACGTCCAATGAAACTACCTTTTGGGATGCTCTGGGCTTATGTTGCCTTCTATATATGTACTCTGTTTATCTACTGGACAGGTTGGACTACACTTTATAGAATTATTTATTTTCTTGTTTTCTGTTTGCTTGTCGTCCTGTTTTTTCAGTTTTTACAATTAATGAAAGGTAAGAAAAGTAACTTAAACTGGAGGTCATCAATATGGATGTGGCCATATTTTATAGGAGTAATGATTTTTTCTTATTTAGGTAATTTTGGTGGACATCATATTATTGCACCATTACCTATTATGATATTAATGGCAATATTCTGTGTATTTATTTTAGTACTGGCAGTTTGCTTTAGGAAGCCTTCAGACGAAGCCGAAGCAGAAATCATTGAAGCAACAGCCGATTAAATTAACGTTTGATACAGTTATCTAACGTCTGAATAGAATGGATTATATAGTTAAACATATTTAATTTTGAAAGGTTTTGATATGAAGTATAAATTATTATCCACCATTTTTATAATTGCAATTTTACTGATGCTTGCTACATCAACTTTTGCTTATAAACCTGCTTCAATTCTTGGACCCAAATTTATCACTGAAAGAGATACTAGCAATATGTTGAGAGGTAAATTAAATAAAGCTGTGTCTTTAATTGAAACTAAGGGGGTTAAATCTTTTGACAGTATAGACCAAATGAATGTTGGTTTGAAGGGTGATTTTGGAATATTTGTTATTGATCCTGAGTCTGGTAAACTTCAAGTGAGTCCTCCCAAAAAATCATTAGGTAAGTATCCGCTGATTTCAAAGGATTTAAACGGAAAAACTTTAGCAAGAATGATTATTAAAAATGAAGTTCTGAGGAGAAATGAAAGTTTCATCAAAACATTGGAATATGCCTATGGACTTGTTTATAAAAATTATTTTGCAGCTTTGGCTATTACCCCCGAAGGGGAGCTGTTTGTTGTTGCTATTGGAAAGAACAGTGCTGAAATGCAGAAATTATTTATAGAAAAAGGTATTTTGGGAGCATGTTATGTGATGGAAAAAATGGGGGTTAATGAAGCATTTAAAAATTTTAACAAACAAGATAGTCTATTTCGATTTGGTGATACCTATGTATTTGTTTATGGAGATGATAAAGAAAACAGAGGCACTTTGCTTTGTAACCCAAATTATCCTCAATATGTCGGGGAAAACAGTCTGGAAATTAAAACAGAATTTACACCTGTACTTAAAAGTATTTTTAAACTGATTGATGAAAAGGGAAAAGGTTGGTTAACAGATACTGCAAAGAATCCAGTTACCGGAAAAGAGCAGCTTAAAAAGGTCTATGTTCGCAAGGTAACAGTAAACGGAAAAGCCTATATAGTAGGTTCAGGTGTTTACGTGCAGCCAGGGATTAAAAAATCAAATTAGATATTCCCTGTTATTCAACGGCCAGCCCCGTCGGATGACTGGGGGACTTGTGTTTTTATCTGTTTTTTTGCATTACTGACCTTTGGCTATGAATGCTTCTGATAAATGCACTGAAGGTTTTAGGATCGTCTAAGGCAATTAAAATATTAGGTTGTTAAGATTGTCTAAGGTTTATCTGTCTTTAGAGGACGGATAAACCTTTAGGAGGACGATTAAATGTTAAGTAAACGTTTGACTCTTTCGCTTTAATTACAGTATTTCAGGCTTAATTCTTATACAGTAACCTTTGTAGGTGTTAATCGTAAGCACAAAACAATTCTATTCTTGACAGGATATACGTCGAAATATTTTCTACTTACTAGGAACAATTATTTACAAAATCAAAACATTACCACCTAAAAAAGTGAGGACTGTATTGTGAAAAAAGTTTTTTTTGTTTTTTTTGTTTTTTCGCTTACTGTTTGTACTATATTTGCTTCTGTAAACTCTGACACACTTCAATCGACCGGAATACTAAAAATCGGTTGGTATGATCAATACCCTTTTACTTACGAGAAGAATGTTCTAGGTGTTAATACCATTACAGGAATGGATATTGAATTGAGTAAAGCTGTTGCTAAAAAATTGGATTTAAACTTGAAATTTATTGAAGAATCATGGGGGGGGCAATTGCAAATGTTGAAAAACGGAAAGATTGATGTAATGCTTTCCGGATTAGTAAGCCCAGAAAGATTTAAAGATTTTAGAATTAGTGACTCGATAAGAAAAGAGTGCACTGTTATTTATACTAGAAAGGATATAGCGGAGAATATTAAGTTCAAAACAACTGAATCCTTTCTAAACTGGATAAAACAAAATAATTTTAAAATTGGAATAACAAAAGGGAATATCTATACAGACAATACAACCAATAGTTTTATCTCAAATCCTAAAAATTCAAAATACATAAAAGCCGCGCGCTGTGATTTCATAAATTTAAAGAACCTAAAAAATAATCATGTTGTTGCAGTACTTGTAGATAGAACGGCTGGAGCTTCGATAGTTAATGTAAATAATTGGGAGGACGACCTTGTTTCTCATTATTACCCCAAATTTAAAATTAGCGATGTTTGTTATATGCTCAGTAAAAAAACTACAACAGCTGTGGACCTGAAAAAAATAAACAGCGCCATAAATTCATTGAAAAATGAAGGAGAATATAAGAGTATTGTTAAAAGTTATTTATTTCCGGTAATACTTAATCTAACTGTAAATACCAGCTGGTATTTTTATATTGTTTTAGCTGGAACGATTGCATTCTGTCTTTGTGCGTTAAGAATGGTATTGAAAGAAAACCAGAGCTTGATCGGAACATTAATTTTCGTTACTATTTATACAGTTGGCGGTGGAGGGCTTCGCGATATTCTAACAGGAAGATATCCGGTTTTTTTTGTGCGTCAGCCTGTTTATATTTATACCATTTTTATTATAATCCTAGGGGTGTTTATTATTACAAACTTATACCGCTATGTGCTTAGAGGTGCCATGAAAAATAAGATTCTAAACTTATTTCAGAAAGTCTGCAAATTTGCCGGGCGATTTTTTATAAAATACATTTTTGATATTGTCGATTCTATTGGGTTGGCTGCTTTTGTTGTTTTCGGTGTTATTGTAGCGTTGGAAGTAAAGGCATATCCACTTATTCTTTGGGGGCCTATTCTGGCAATGATAACTACATCGGGGGGGGGGATAGTTTGCAACATGTTGCGAAGTCATAAATTTGACAGAACTATGAAAAATATGTTTACTGAGATAGCAGCTGTGTGGGGGCTTGTACTGAGTATTTTACTGAACCATATAGCGGAAGAGGCAGTAATGCATAAAATCCTGATTGCAGTTCTTGTTACAGTTATAGGAGCATTTTTTACACGTTGGATAGTCTGTTATTTTAAAATACCGAGCATTCATTATCTTTTTGTTAAGTGGACTAAATCCAGTATAAAAAAATAAGGGGCTTCCAGAGAGCAAATAAATATAAATCTTCCCTGTTATTCAACGGCCAGCCCCGTCGGATGACTGGGGGACTCGTGTTTTTATCTTTTCTCTCTTGCGTTACTTGAAATGAATATACCAAAGAGGATTTTTTTTCGAATTGTATTAGCCAGTAAGTTTTGTCATCACTGTGTCCAGTAGGGCTCACTCCCCCAAAAAAAAATACACCTAAACATGATATCTGGATTAAATTGATTCTCCAGGATAACTTGTTTGTGCGGTGTATGTTTATTTGATCAAATTTCATTTAAAAGTATTAAATTAAATGGATTGCTGTTCACCAGCGATAGTTTCACCCATTTCGTTTTGTTCACTCATTTGTGCTTTATTTTCTTTGGGATGTTCACCTTTTCTAGGATGTTCACCTTTTCTAGGATGTTCACCTTTTCT
>CAZVCD010000242.1:0-4410 GCA_964625675.1 uncultured Victivallales bacterium
GAAGAAGACGCAGGCGGTGGTATTAACGTTTACCGAAGCAACGGCAACCTTTATGGCACAATACCAAATAATAGCATAATATATAATTCAGGAAATAATAAATATATTAATATTAACAGTTCTACATCAGGATTTAATCGTCAGTTAACATTAATATCTAGTAAAGGAAAAGTTAATATTTATAGGCATAATACAGTTCTAACTCCGGCAAGCAATTCTGATGGAATTCAACTTTACTCTAATAAAGCACTTTACTTAGGAGGTAACGGATGCAGTTTTGGCGGTAATATTTATGGAACAAACACAATTACCATCGATGGTTCGGGGGGTAATTATTCAGGTTACATATATGGTAAAACCATTGCTGCTGACGGCGCAAACTGTACTTTTGGTTCAATATACAGCTATAAGAATAATTTAAATTTTTGGGAAAACGCCACTAACTGTACAGCAGGTTTAGTTTACAGCAACAAAGCAGTAAATATAGACTCTTCAGGAAATACAATTGACACAATATACAGCAAGATATCAACAACAATTAACAAGCCGGATAATACTATTACTTATGTATATAGCAACATTAATACTACACTTAACACTGATGCAGAGAAATCTAATATCGGAACAATATATAGTGTTAAAGATACTATAATTTATTCTCCTGAAAATGAAATAGATATTATTTATTCCGGTGATGACAGCATGTTTGGCAGCAATGCGGATGATTGTATAATAGGTAATATGAAAACTGCCGGTGATGATGCGACAATTAACAGTAGTGGTAATACTTTTACTGCAATAGAAACCAAAGACCTGTTCAAAATTGAATCAGCAGCTACAAATAATACTATAGGTTCCGCTAAAGGCACTAAGTTTTTTAATTATGCAAATAACACTCAAATCAATGCACTGGAGTTTGCCGGAACATTCTACTTATACGGTTCAAACGGCACATACGGTAATATTAAAAATAGTGAAAATATAATAATAGGTGACCACTGGAATGGCCAAAATATTAATATTTCAGGTACGGTTTGGAGCGATAAGAACATAACAGTTTATGGAAAGAATAATACAATTGGCTCAATCAGAAGTGGTGGATTTGTAAAATTAAAAGATACTTGTACGGGTTTAATCATTACTAAAATGATTTGGAGCGCTGATGATATTATAATGCAAGAATCAACCGCAACATATTCAATCCCTATACTTTGTGCCACAGATCGTATTTACAATGGTAATTGGAACAAAACAACTATAAACAACAGTTCTCTCGTCTGGAGTGGTGGTGATATTACTCTTTATACATCAATAATACGTAATACATCAATCAGCTGCGGAGGGAACTTAACAATTAAAGGCAACAATACAGATATTTCCGGAGGCAGCAGTGGAGCTGCTACTTACACAGCTAATGTTTTATTAAAAGATATTGACCTGGAGCTTGTTAACATGTACGATGAAACTGATACCTGCCAGGCAAATATAATCATAGAAGGAACATATAACTGGATACTTGGCGGCACTGATTCTGAAGTAAACTTTTCTAAAGCGCTTACGCTCAATAATTTTTCTGCTCCGGCTGAAGCTTATACAGTTTCCGTGTATGACGGCTCAGACTCAAGTATTTCCCCTGCCACAACCCGAACAGGTTCTGCAGGACAGTCAACCTCCATTGAAGATTTTGATTTGACTAATATCACCGTAAAACTATCTTATGGATTTAATTTTTATGACTTTGCCTATATTGATGACAACTCAGTAACAGATAGTGAAACTATAACATCTGATGGTGCACAAGCCAGTTATTATTATGACTATCAGGTTCCGGATCCCCGACAAAACCTTCTTGTTGCAGAATGGCTGAAACAGGATGCCTCAAGCTCTTCAATTGGTACAATCGGGGCTGAAAATTCAAACTGGGACCCAGTGAGTGATGGCATTAACAGTGATATGGAACTTGATACAGCCCCATGGAATATATCAACAGCCTATATAAGAAATACTACAATGAAATCTCCATGGGAGGTGGGGTTTATACACAGGGGCCAAGCTTGGCAGACAATTAACTTAAAAAAATATAATTCAACCGAAGATATTACCGGAGGGGGAAACACGTACTCCGATGGTGACGCTAATATCCTTGACCAGGTCAAAATGTCTTCCGACACTCAAACTTATGGAAAAGTAAATGTTAATACAGATCTTCCAGAGGTTCTGAAGGTTCTTGTTCAGAAAATTAATATAGGCAGCAACGTTGGGAGTTCAGATGGCCCCGGCGTATTATCAGGCACAGAAATTGACGCAACTGATGCACAAACTCTAGCTGAAGCTTTTATTAACAATAGTCTCTCCGATACTACAGATACTACTCAACACTTTTATACCCGCGCTCAGATTGTTCGGAATTCAAATGGTGTTTCTGAATTATATAATAACAGTTTAGGATTATCGCAGATAACAGACGCTACTCAAGAGGAGTTAATCGGGAAATTTATTAATCTGACAACAGCACTTGAACAGCTTCCTGACCAGTATACAATTATTGTTGTAGCTCAGACAATTAAAGATGTCGGCATCAACGGTTCCTCTTCAACTGTAGATGTTAACGGAGTAGCATGCCAGGCTGGAAGATATGATGTAGGTGGCGATGAAATACTAGGAACACAAAAAATACTAGCAACAATTCGAAGAAATCCTTTTACCGATAAATTCTATATTGTCGAGTACAAATACCTTGACTAAACATGTTTAGCAATTTGTTGATTTAACGGTATTACAATTTTATTACCTTTTATCTATTTTAGAGATATAGACTAGTTGTACAAATTAAGTAATGTTTGGTAGAAAAAAACCTGTTTTTGCAAATCAGGCAAAAAAAAATAGACCGATCTAAGAAGAGAATAATGAATCCAGATAGAGCTTTCTGAGACAATCTTACAGTAGGATTAACAGGTAGTTAAAATGCATTTACTGCACACAATAATTACAATACAACTTCCGAAAATTTAATACCTTATGTAACAAATATTGTGTTATATATTCTTTCGTAAAAAATAGAGCAGGCCTTTCAAAAAGCTATTTTTATAGGTAATAGAGGGTAGTATAATTAACGATGAGAATATTTAAATTTAAAAATTTAGCTATTGAGTGACTGATAGCAATCCTAGAAAATTGTAGATGAAAGCTAAGTCCCGGTCCCCCTCCTTGGAGTGGATTAAGGGGTGGGTTATTAGCGTTAATTAACTATATCCAGGCATAGCTCGATTAGAGCGAAGTTAAGGGTTAAAATAATATAAGCAGATCATTTTAAAGTGTATAATATAATGGCTAAAGTTTTTTATAAATTTATTAAAAAAAAGAAATGGTTTACCCTCATTGAACTAATCGTTGTATTGGCTCTTTTCGTTGTTATTTTTGCTATTGTTGCTAGGTTCTATAATACAGCACACAAGGTTACTTCTTCTGCCAGCAAACATGCAATGATTTTTGAAAATGCTAAAATTGCCCTGGATTTAATGTCCAGAGAACTTCAGTGTATATACTATGAAAATGGAAAAACTCCATTCTGGCACTGGCGCCCTGAAGATCCTGCAAATCCTCCCTCCTGGGGAAATAGAAGAAACGAATTTTTGGCATTTGTATCTGTAACTAATTTACCACAAAATAATAAAGCTACATCAAAAATATCCGAAATAAAATATCAAAAAATTTATAGATCTAACCTCAATAAGCCAGATGCCGGCTGGCTAATGCGCAGTGTTACCAGTAATAAACTGAGCAATGGCACTAATAACCCAAAGTGGAATTACTATGATAATTTAATTGTAGGGTATACTACAACCTTAATGTCTGGCACCCCTGTTGCTGCTTTCACTGCAAACTCTACTTCAAATCACGCTTATCAAAAAGTCATCCCTTATGTCACAGACTTAAGCTTCACTTGTTTTGATAAAGATGGAATCGTAATTCAACCAGATCATGGAGATTCAACTGCTTCAGACAGCGGCACGCTTACAGGGTTCCCATTTTCCATAGAAATTATGCTCTCGTTAATGGACAAAAACTCCTGGCTAAAATGGATATCTATTGATGATACAGCAGGAAATGGAGAAACAACTGAAGCCCAAAACTTTAGAAGGCAATATGAACGAACATTTAGAAAAACTGTGCTTATAGGTAATAGAGGACAGTATGATTAATAATTAGTGCTTGAGAGAAAAACCCCTGTTTAAGGTGTTTTTTACTTTTGTGTTAAATCAATTTTATATTGACTATTAAGAAGTTACTTCATGAATACTTAAAGATACCTTTATCTATCATTGTGATTAGTTTTTTTAGTCTTCTAATTTTTTAATCACTCGGATAAATAAAGTAAATATGAAATCCAAAATTTATTGGTTAGAGGGT
>CAZVCD010000243.1:0-4391 GCA_964625675.1 uncultured Victivallales bacterium
AAATACAGCAAATTTCAACGCAGAACTAATTATTTACTTTTACCTGTAATGCTTTTATACACTTTCCTCCCGGGGTTTAGTGTATATGCCGCAGAAGTTCATACAGTAGGCGGTACATCAGCAAACAGAGTAGTAGAGAAATCCCCTACCAATGAGAATTCTTTTAATAACACAATAAAACAGGTAAAACAGGTAAACAGCTTAAATAAGCTTAATTCATCCTCCCGCAGCAGCTCATCTAAGCTGAGTCCGTCCAGTTCCATGGCATCCAACTACACCATGGGTGTAGGAGCAAAAGTCAATCCCCAGACAGGACAGCTTGATTTAAATTTCAACAATATTAAGTTCAAGGGTGCAAATCCTGATATCAGTGTAAACCTCGGCATCAGTAATGGCGGCGGCAACAGAAGTATATTAGGTCTTCCTCTTGGCTGGAAGTTCAATATTGATTATATAGATATAGATACACAGTCCAGACAACCCAAAAAACTTTATATAAGCGGCAAGAATAGTTATACTATAGACTTTAATTTCTCCAGTTACGGCAGCAGAAGTGGAGATAAATATAATTCAGGGCTAAGGTACTATACTTCTAAGAACATCTGTTTTAGGGACAAGAAGAAAAACCTTCCCCTTCCCTATTCCAATAATTTAACTTACAGGTATATTCTTTCTTCCGAAACCGCATTATCCAATGAATACTTTGATTATAAAGGTAAGCTTATCTGCAGTGACGACCGTTTTGGTAATTATATCATATATCACTATGATGACGAAGATCACCCTGGCAATAAAAAAACAGTATACGGCACGAGACTTTCATCCATATCAGAGAGTAGTTACGGCCAGAAGATAAATATCAACTATGAAAGTAGTGGTTATAAGATCACAGTTACCATGCCTGACGGAAGAACTGCAGTATATGATTTTACATCTCCAGGCATTATATCAATAAAGGGACTGCTTAAACGCATTACCCATTTATATCTCCATAACAATAAGATAAATAAAATTGTCTATCCTACGGGTGGAACAGTTGTATATACTTACACTAATGATGCAATCCCCTATTATGCGAACGGAAGCAAAAATTATTTCAGAGGTATAACAAAAGTAGTTCAGAAACCTTCATCTGATCCTGACAGCTATATAACCACATTATATAACTATAAATCAAATAACGATCATGCATTCACCGGTTTTTCTCAAGGAAGCCCCCTTGTTTATTCACCCGATAAAGACGCCCTTATGCAGTCTGGTAACAACTCTTATAAATATACAATCACAGTAACATCGAAAAGAACCCTATATAACGGGGGAGATGTAACAACTCCACAGACTTTTAATTTCCTTCACCTGCCACTTAGTACAACCACCAAAGCCAACGGCAAAACAATAAAACAGTCATTTATCACCTATCTAGGAGCCAATTCAGGTAATTTCCCTCACTATAACAAGCTTAAGGCAAATTATAATCTTCCAGCTGAAGTCACCTCATATACCCCTAAAAAATCGTCAACAGAAGGCAATGAAATTACAAGAGAGCATAAAGTAAAAACCAAATTTGATGATTTCAGTCGTCCTGTCTCTGTAACTGAATTTAACAAAGGAGATATGATAGCCAAAAAAACAATGGAATACTTCCCAGGGAACAGCCTTCTCAAAAGCAAAACTGTCTATGACTTAACAAAAGGCGGAACAACAACAGTTGTAGAGAACAGCTTAAGCAGTAATAAAAAATATATTAACTCATCACATTCCTATATTGTCGGATCAAACGATGCAGATGATTCCATATTAAAAAATATTACATTAGATGAGAAAGGAAGGATTACCAGATCTAAGATAAGCCGTCCGAACAAAGACAATGATGAAGATCCAAGCACCATAGTTACCAGTTACATTCGTACCGGAGACAAACTTAAAACAACAACAACGAACAGTGTAGGCGACAGCACATCCAACGTTATTGATATACATAACGGACGTGTGTTGTCTAAAACAGACGGCACAGGTAACAGTGTTACACATGAATTTTCTAACAGCGGGCTGATCGTTAAGAATATATACCCTGATACAAGCAGTCATACGTTCGATTACAGTGATCCGAACAAAACTGTAGTTTCATATTCCAATGGCAAAGTTTTAACATCTTATCTTGACGGATTTGGGAGAGTATATAAAAAGACAGACAATTTAGGGCCGGGCAGAACCACAAGGACATTAACCACAACCAAATATAATGAACTCGGCAAGGTAGCGGAAAAAACAGACCTTTACGGTCACATAACGACATACAAATATGATTATCATGGACTCATCCTTAAAAAAGACTATCTGAAAAATACAGAAGAGGAAATATATGATGATGTAGCACAGACTGTTCTTAAAAAAAGAAACGGCGTTGAAGTTTCATTGTCGCATTTCGATGATAAGGGAAAAGTAACAAGCACTACAAGTTACCTTTCAAAAAATAATACAAAGCATACAGCCACCTATAACGGAAAAGGCCAAAAAACATCCTCTGTTTTGTCTCTTCCGGAGACTAATGACCAGGATCTTGCAACTTCAACAATGACTTATGATGTTTCAGGCAAGCTTAAAACACGCACTGTAAATATTACTGACAGTGACAAAGATAGAGCAACAGGCATAACAGTTTATAAAAGAAGCCTGTTAGGCGGCATAACCAGCAGAACTACAAAGTTTGTAACTCTTCCTGAATCAGTAAAAGGGCCTAAGACCATAGTAAGTGAAAGGAAAATTTATAACAGCGCAGGACAGCTTATAACATTAATTAACCAGCAGGGAAAGAAAATACATTATACATACAATCATAATGCCAAACTGGTCACCATGAAGAACTTTACAGGAAACACCTTCAGTAGAACATATGACAATATGGGGCGGCAGATAATAATGAAAGGCCCCGGGGTATTAGTTAAAAACACATATTATTCTGTAGGAACAAACGCATACGCAGGTATGCCCAAAACCAAAGAGCTTTACTTAAACGGCGATCTCACCGATACCATATCGTACAGCTATAACGACATAGGACTCATTTCCCGAGTTAACCAGAATGGTAAATCATTATCATTTACATATGAAAACAATCCCGCCAACAGAATAGAGTCAATGACAGATTTTGCAGGTAAGACCACTAGATACACTTATGAGAATGAGATCAAGGACAATATCAAAACTGTTTCAAAGCACATAGGCAGCAATGTTTACAGTGCAACATTCGAGTACTACAATAAACACGACAATGCCCTTTTCGGAGCCGGGAAAACCGTGAAACAAATAACTTACAGCAATGGCATAACTGTCAACAATGTTTATACTTTCATTACAGGCAAGGCCCCGAAACTGAACAGTGTGATTACAAGGAACTCCCAGGGAGAGCTCATAAACGGATCATATTATACATATGACATTAAATGGGAGAGAGTTAACTCTATATTACAGAAATCGCAGATGTCTAGTAATATGAACTGTAATAATATCAAGGATTTTACATATAACTGTCTCGGTCAGCTCACCGATGAAATAGTATACCGTATAGCCGATCACGATAGAAGAGGGAAAAAGATTTATTCAACAAAATATATATATGATTCTAGAAAAAATATCACGGATAAAACTATCAGAGATGACCAGGATAAAATCAGATCAATAAATAAATATCAATACAATAATATAAACCATCTTACTGAAATAGAAGAAACGAAAAAAGGAACAACGACTCATAAAAATTTAAAGTATGACCCAAATGGGAACCTGACAGATATTCAAATAAACCACAGAACGATCAAACGATTTACCTACAATACATTGGATCAGCTAACTGAATACAATGATCTGATAAACGATGTTCATGCAATATATCAGTACAATGCTGAGAGTCACAGAAAATCCAAATATTATGCAGGGGAGTCAGACAATAGAATAGAATACTATTATTTGCCTGGATCAAGCACTATCATAAATGAAGGTCAGGGAGATAATCCGAACGACGAAATTATGTCAAGTTATCTCATAGCAGGGGGTAATAGAGTATTGAGAGTTGTTGGTAACAATAAAAAAATACAGTGGTTCATCAAGAATGGCAAGGACGTTATTGGAACAACCGACAATAGTGGCCAGAAGTCAGAGAAAATATATCAATATAATGCATATGGGGAGGATATAAACCTAATGGAGGGCGGGAAGGTCAGTCCCGGGAAGAAATCTTTCGACATTAATGATAATCCATATAAATATTCAGGTTATTATCTAGACGAAGAGTCAGGACTGTACTACCTCAAGGCAAGATTATACGCACCAAATCTTATGAGGTTTATTACAAGGGACACCAAAGATCTCATGAATAGATACGCCTATGCCAA
>CAZVCD010000244.1:0-4386 GCA_964625675.1 uncultured Victivallales bacterium
TAATTTTATCCCATATGCTGACATATTTTTCATTGTCAGCGCCAAAATCTTTAATAACTTCTTTATTTTTGAAAATTTTCTCAGGGATCGTAAGTTTTTTTCTGAGATCTTCATTTTTATTATTTCCTCCTACGCTAAAGCTTCCACCGTCGCTCCTCAGGAGCTATGGCGGACAGGACGGAGGATAAATATCGAAGACCATCAGTATGGGGATATAATTTTTTCAAATATAAGGGCTGAATTATTCCCCCCAAATGCCAGAGAAGTAGAGATAGCAATATTTCCTGCTATTTCTGTTCTCTCTGCAACTGGGGCAAGGCCTACATCCTCATCAAACACCTCGAAACCGACGCTTTTAGGTATCCAGCCGTTATTCAGTGCGGCACATGTAAAAACAGCTTCCAAACCACCCGCAGCACCCAAAGTGTGTCCGGTATACCCTTTGGTTGAGAGAAATTTAATATTTTGATTAAACAGTTCTTTAAAAACATGACCTTCAACTTTATCATTATCGGGGGTGGCTGTTCCATGTGCATTGACAAAACTAACATCATTTATATTAATATCTGATTTTTTAACGGCATAACGTATAGCATTAATTAGGCCGGAACCATCGGGGCGCGGTGCTGTCAAATGATATGCATCTGCGTATGTCCCGTAACCGGAAAGTTTAAGTTTTGGTTTTATTCCACGCTTTTTAGCAACAGCATCAGTTTCCAATACTAGAACACCAGCCCCCTCACCCAAATTTAAACCAGTTCTGTTTTTATCAAAAGGCCTGCAGCAAACTTCACTGGTTATTCCCAGAGAATTAAAACCACTGTAAGGTATAGGGTTCAGTTCATCTGCACCACCGGCTATAGCAATGTCGCATATGCCACTTTCTAACCATGACATCGCGGCCCCAATTGCATCTGTTCCAGATGAACACGCGTTAACTATAGTCAACCCCGGGCCATTCAATTTGTATTTTTCTTTTAAAGCCGCAGCAAGATTTCCGTTTAAATAGCGGTCTATTGTTTTCATCGGACCATTACCTGATTCTCGATAAGAACGATAATATTCAAGGTCGTTTAACTGGCTTGCTACTGTAGTACCCAAACAAATGCCAACCTTAAAATTGGAAAGGATATCTAAAGTCAAACCTGCACCTTCAAGAGCTTCTTTAACTGCATATTCCGCTAGAACATGTGTTCGCATTTTGTTCTCCGAAATATATTCATCGGTTAAATTCACCTCAAACACAGGAGAGTTTAATACAGTTTCAAATATAGAAACAGTTCCTGCATTAACTTTTTCTTTCTGAAATGAGATAAGAGTTTCTTTTAGATTTTTACCGGCTGCAGAGATACAGCCTAAACCGCTTACAAAAATATTCATATATTATGCTTGAGTTCATTTTTTTAGAAAGTTCAGTATTTCTACTAAGCTGGATTATGTATTGTCGTAAATATATTTAGTCAATGTTTCCACAGAGAAAAAAACTTTTCTTGCTTTCTGGGCATCTTTTACATCTATATTAAAGTTGCGCTGAAGAAGTACTACTATTTCTACTGCATCCAAAGAATCAAGACCTAGACCTTCACCGAACAGTATTTCATCATCTACTATTTCTTCAGGTTCTATGTCTTCAAGAGATAAATTATCCACCAAAAGCACTTTTAATTTTTCTCTTATTTCACTCAGTTTTTTTTCATCAACAGCCATCCGGCATCCTCCTTGCAAATTAAACTTGTTTATTTTTTAATATAAAATAATATGATAATCTTGTCTATCAATAAGTTAAAAATAAATTTTATACTATTTAACCTGAATACATGAATAAAAGACATCTACTATTCCGGCGGTTTACGGATAAACCGCCCTACCAAGACTGAATTCCAACAATGCACCTCACAGGTAGGGACAGCTTTCCGTAGCTGTCCGAAACATATGGATAAAAACTTGAATTTTATTCTTTGCTATTTGTAACTTTACTGAATAATAAATATTTTTATCTATCTCATTTTTCCCAAATATCACAAAACAGAAAACAGTCATAAGGATGTTCCTTTACAAAAGCTTCTATTATATTCACATATTCCTGTATCCAAGCCTTTAATTGTTCTAATTTGTTGTTTTTCCCAATATATTTTGGAAAAAGTAAATTACTCAGATCTACAATATAATCAGTTTGTTTCTTTTGATAAGTAAGTAATACAGCTATTGGACACTCAGTTTCCGCCGCTATTTTAAAGGCACTGTAGGGAAATAGAGCAGTACTCCCTAAAAAATCAACAGGCACTGAATTTGATTCATAACTTCTATCTCCCGTAATAGCTACTATTTCACCACGTCTTAGTGCATTCATTATTTCAATAACACCACCTAAGTTTTCATTAGAAGGAGCTATTATTTTAATATTTTCTTTTTCGGAATCCAACTGTAACGACTTCTGAACAGCTAGGTTTTCCTCCGGTCTCATAACAATATTAACTACACGGTCCAAATGTTTTAACGCTTGGGCTGCAAGCTGCCAGTTCCCCAAATGTGATGTCAGTATGATAAGCCCTTTATCAGTGTCATTAAACTTTTTTAACAAATCATTGTACCCTGCGAAAGAGAGATTGAACAAAGTTTCATTTTTAAGGAACACATATCTGTTAATCAACTGCTTTCCCTGGTTTAGAAATATTAGAAAAACATGTTTATATGCACTGATAAAGCCTACACCAGGAAATCTTCTTTCTATATAAGGCATAACTGACAGAACAGCTTTTCTGTCAAATAGTAAATAGTATGGAACGACTAAATATAAAAAAGAATAGCAGGCTTTTAATCCAAAAATCCTATAAAGAGTTTCAAAAAACCAAAAACCTGCCCTGTTACCACGTTTTCTAGTCTTTCCTGTATTTACTTTTTCTTTATTCATAGTCCCCATTCAAAATTCTCCTGTCTTCACTATATGGTCTAGAGGTGACAAGACGTTTGACCTTTCCTTATTCTTCTCTTCTTTTTAAGCAATAAATCCCATAATACACCAGCATATCCCATTTTATGCAATGAATCAATATAGTTATCCATTGCGTTCGGAGGAAATATGCAAGTTTCAACATTCCTAAAAGCATCTGTTAAGGTTTGCTCAAGCCACCTTTTATTCAATGAAGGAGATAAATAATAAACCGAATTTAGTAGATTATCTTCTGATGTAATTATTCCTTCTTTTAGTGCAATATTGGCTAGTGATGTTCCAGGTAAAATGCGAATTCCCATAAAAATAAATGAAACAGTGTCTTCAATAGAAAGAACGTTTTGTATACCTTCCAGTACTAACTTTTCAGTTTCACCCGGCACCCCGAACATATAATAGTGTGCTGTTGAAATATCAAGTGCCCTGAATCGGCTATTGCATTTTACAATTTCATCAAAGCTAAATGTTTTTCCCAGTTTTTTTAAGGATGCATCTGTAGAAGCATCTGCACCTATTTCCACTGCAGAAAGGCCTGTCTCCTTCATAAGTTCTATTATTTCAGGCAAAATATTGGCGGGTTTAAAAAAAGCAGACCATGGCATACAAATATTGCGACGTTTCATTTCCCTTAACACTTCAAGATAATATCCCTCATCGTCATTAAAAACAGAATCAGTAAAGTATAGGAGTTTAGCACCTGATTCATCTCGGAGTTTTATAATATCGTCAACAACTTTTACCGGTTTTCTACATCTAAGAGATTTTCCTTCCAGAACAGGATATGAACAGTAAATACAATTATGTGGACAGCCGCGTTTCGTCTGGACTGAAACCATTCCGCCATTGTTTAAATAATAATTCAAAGTTTCGGGTTCATAATTTGAATGGCCAATATTAGCACCATTAAGAAAAGAGTCTGAATAGATAAATTTTTTTTCAGGAAAAATATTCCGAGCAGCATTGTTAACAAAATCAACAAAAAGCTTCTCCCCTTCCCCAACAATACCATAATCAGCTTTTACCTTTTTTAATATTAGCTCCGGCATTATAGAAAAACCGGAACCTCCAAGCACTATTTTAGCAGAAGATCTACTACGCACAGACGCGACTATATTAGTTACTGTATCTAGGGAAATTTTATTATCTAATGAATTTGTAGTATCAATGTTACGCACGGAAATACCAACAATATCAGGGTTGTAAAAATCTATTTTCTCTTCCAATGTTTGAAGAGAACAATTGTTATTTAATAAGTCAAACAACTCTACTGTATATGGTGTTTGTTTTAATGCACCGGCAATAACACTTAGGCCCAATGGATACACTGGATAAGGGGTCTTAGTGATATTTGATGAGATAAGAAGTATTTTCATTGCAAAGCTATACTATAGGGGTAGGGATTATAATATTTTTAACGCACTTCATTGCATGTGAAT
>CAZVCD010000245.1:0-4367 GCA_964625675.1 uncultured Victivallales bacterium
GCTTCTTATTATCTCAAGGGATAAAGGAAAAAGATATAAGATTTTATCTTTTAGCCACGGCCGGCATGCGCATAGAATCACCTGTACTGCAAGAAAAAGTTTATACTCAGCTAGAAGAATATATTAAAAAAAATACAAAGTTTACAGTTGGAGAAATCGCCACAATCCCGGGAAAGGATGAAGGAGCTTTTGACTGGATAGCATATAATTACCTGGCTGGTAAATTATTTACAGACCAAACAATGGGAGTTTTAGATATGGGTGGAGCATCTGTAGAAATTGCGTTTTCAACAGATAAACCAATATTTAATCCTCAAGACAAAGTTACCTTCAAGATAGGCTCGAAAAAATTTACCGTTTATTCACATAGTTATCTAGGACTGGGGCAAGAGCTTGCAATATCTCAATATACAAATGAGCCTAGCTGTTTTCCTAAAGGATATCCACTGCCTGATGAAGACATAGGATCTGGAGAATTTAATACAAGCCTATTAAAAATAGAGAAACTTGTAAACGTTGTTCACAACGTAAATAAACCATCAACAAAAATACCTGATGCCGATAAATTTGTGGGTATATCGGGTTTTTATTATACACCAAACTCCAAACCCTTCAGCCTAGGACAGAGTATTTCAGTAAAAACCTTGAAAGACAAAGGCCTGAAGTTTGGGCAACAGTCATGGACTGGCTCAGTAGAAAAATACGGCAATGATCCATATCTCTACATGTACTGTTTTAGTTCGGCCTTTATGTCTGTACTCTTGGAAAAAGGTTTTGGTTTTAATGAAAACACCAAATTTAATGTTATAAACAAGGTTAAGGGTACAGATGTAAGCTGGACGTTAGGCGCTGCTATTTACTACGCAGAAAAAAATGCTAACGCTGTAAAAAAAGATAAACAAGCTGAATCAATTCAAAAGCAGAAAGCCGCTTAAACTCATTTATTGTTATTTGAAGGCTGTTTTTCTATTTGGTGTATTCTTGAAGATTCTTTGCATGAATTCGCGAAGCATGAAGAACAAAAACAGCTGATATTATTCCAATAAATGCTCCTGCTACAATATCACTTGGAAAATGAAAGTCGCAACCGAGCAGCCCAACGACAACAATTGTACACATAGAAACAGAAAACCACCGCCATTTTGGATACATAATCCACAGAATAGTCATCGCTGCAAAAATTACTGTAGTATGCCCTGAAGGAAATGAAGCATGCTCTAAATCTCCGTGAAAAAAGTCAAAACCATACGTCTTGGTTTTGATCATAGAAAGGTTATCTTTATCAAAAGTTTCGGTCCAGTACCGCCCAAAAACCTCTTTCAATAGATTTGTTAAACAGCTTGAAAAAAAGATTGAAGCTATAGCAATAAATAAAAAATTTTCAAAATAAAAAAATCGCTTAAAGTAAAGCATGACAATTAAATATATAAAAACATATGGGATTATTGAAACAAGTATGTTGACTGAATACTGCATATAGAAAAAAATATCATAAAGATCGGTATGCCGAACTTTATTAAAAAAAATTGAAGATGTTTTATCAACAAAAAAATAAAGTATAAAAACAATGGCAACAGTGATTAGTCCATATATTAAATGGCCCTTATGGAGAGTAGTTTTTTTCCGTTTTTCCTTCATAATATATCCATCTCTTTTAGAAAATTTAGTTTCGAATTAAACATCAACATCGTTACACTTTTGACATTTTGATTTTATTTATGAAATTTTAAGCCTTAGTTTTTCTTATGTTTTTAATATTTACAGCAGCAATTATTGAAACTATTAAAGCAATTATTAGCAAGCCTATGAATATGTACAGTGAATCTTGATATAAACCTGTAATCTGGTAACATTCTGCTATTAAAATAGGGCCTAATAATCCAGCCGCTGACCACGCTGTTAATATATAACCATGAATCACACTAGCCTCTTTTGTGCCAAAAACATCTCCTATGTATGCCGGTATAGCAGAAAAACCACCACCATAACATGTTAATATTAAAAAAACGAATCCCTGAAATACATAGGGATTTCTTGTTTGAGTTAAAACAAAAAAGGCTATAATCTGTAAAACAAAGTAAACTATAAATGTTACAGGGCGTGTTATATAATCAGAGACATTAGCCCAGAATATTCGGCCAAAACCATTAAACAGGCTCATAAGCATAACCATTATCGCTGCTGCCTGAGAACTTAATAGAATTATATCGGTTCCCATAAGTTTAGCTACTGCAATTAAGGCTATGCCACAGGTTACGTTTATAAACAGCATTATCCACAGAAAGTAGAACCTTGATGTTTTTAAAGCTTCAACTGCTCCTAATTGCGCTAAATCTTCCTTGACTACAGTTTTTCCTTTAGAAATTTTTTCCTCGAATCCTGCCAGCTTCCAACCTTTTGGAGGAGGTGCAAGATACAGTGAAGATATAAACATTACTATAAAATACACAACGCCAAGTATCATTAATCCGCTTGATATACTTGTTATTCCCAAAGCGGGCAGCAGGTTCTGTAAAAGAAAAACTTCAAGTGCAGCACCAAATCCAAATCCCATAATTGCTAAGCCCATAGCCAAGCCGCGACGATCAGGAAACCATTTTAAAAGCGTTGAAACAGGCGTTATATATCCTATCCCAATACCGGCTCCGCCTAATACTCCATAGGTTATATAAAGCATTGTTAGGTTATCATACTTCAAGGCTAACCCACCGCCAACTAGCCCTATACCAAACAGAATAGAGGCTATTATACCAGAATATTTCGGACCCTTTTTTCCTACAAAGCGTCCCAAAAATGCGGCAGAAAGTCCAAGTGCGCATATTGCTATTGAAAAGGTCACTGTAATTTGCGTAAGCGTCCAACTGTGTACAGACGACATTTGCTGTTGTATCAATGCTGCTATCTGGCTCCATGCATAAATAGAACCTATTGACAAATGTATTCCTACTGCACATAATGCTAATAACCAACGATTTCTTTTCATAAAATGTAGCCTTTTTATATTTAAACAAGATATCTTTTTTTGTCTTTTTGCTTCTGTTTGAAATAATAATTAATTTGATTATGAAAAAGTTAAAAAACAAATTCCTATACAATAAACATATTATAAAAGTAACTTTTTACACATAAATCATCAAAGATTTACTATTAGGCCTACAATTTCCCCTTAAGCATCCTTTCAATTGGTTTCCTAGCTTTTTTGATAGTATCAGCATCCAGTTCTACTTTGTACTGCATTTTCTCAAGCGATTCAAGGATATCTTCAAGATTAAACATTTTCATATTCATACAGACAGCCTGAGCTGAAATTGGAATAAACATTTTATCAGGATTCTCGTTTTGAAGACGGTGAATTATTCCCATTTCCGTAGCAACAATAATCTGTTCTGCATCAGTTTTTTTTGCAAAAGCAAGCATACCTCCCGTGCTCAAAGATTCATCTGCAATCGCAACTACCTCAGGAGTACATTCAGGATGAACCACTACAACTGCATTAGGAAATTCTTTTCTTTTACGTTCAATCATTTCCGGCTGAATTCTCATATGTGTCGGACAGAATCCATCCCATAGAATCATATCTCTTCCTAATTTATTTGCCATATTAGCTCCCAGGTTTTTGTCCGGCAGAAAGATTATCTGCTTATCTTTTGGCAGCGCTTCTATAACTTTTTCTGCATTCCCGGATGTACAGCAGATATCCACTTCAGTTTTAACATCGGCAGTACTATTAACATAACAGACCGTAATTGCATCTGGATACTGTTTTTTAAATTCCCTTAACGATTCTGCGTCTGCCATATCCGCCATAGGACAACCGGAGTCAGGTACAGGATGCAGGACTATCTTTTCAGGAGAAAGAATTTTAGCTGTTTCTGCCATAAATTTAACACCGGCAAATACAATAACATCTTCTTTAACGTTAGTGGCTTTGAAACTTAACTCTAGTGAATCTCCACAAAAGTCAGCTATATCTTGAACTTCACCTAATACATAATTATGCGCTAGAATTATTGCATTTTTCTCTTTTTTCAATTTATTTATCTTAGCAATAATCTCTTTCTGATAATCAATAGCCATCGGCTTTAACTCCTATAATAAAGTTATTTAATATTCAGTTTACTTTTAATTTAACTAATTTTATAGAAATGTTCAAGGTATACCGTAGGTATTTTTGTCCTTCATTTATTCGCGGGGTGATTATCCTCAATTATCTTAAGAATTTCTGGAAATGATTTCGACTAGAGTACGTAGTGTTCAACTCTCAAGGTCAAAATTCCCAGTTATTCAACAGCCAGCCCCGTCGGATGACTGTGGGACTTATGTTTTTGTCTTTTTACTTTTGGCTGAAATGATGAGTTTGTTGATTA
>CAZVCD010000246.1:0-4316 GCA_964625675.1 uncultured Victivallales bacterium
GTTGTGATTGATTTGAATGCACCAATCATTTCACCAACCGTTTTTTTCGTAGGGGCAATCCCTTGTGGTTGCCCTTTATGCAATTGTTCGGGTTGTGTGTTATTCTTTTGGGTACCCACAAGGGGCACCCCTACAATTGAAATTATGCCATGCAAATGGTTTGGCATAATTATATAATCATCCAATTCGATATTAGGAAATCTATTTATTAATTTATTCCAGTGCAGATCAATCATTTTTCCTGCATCATTTAATGAAATTACATTATTAATAATTTCACCAAATAAATTTAATCTGTCGTGAACACAGATTGTAATAAAATACATTCAGTTCTGGGAATAATCATATCCGTTTAATCTGATTGAATGTCTATGATGTGTTTTTATTTTTTTATTAAAATATAAAGATGGATAGTGCGATACATACCAAATGACAGTCTACCGACTTACATTTTGTATTTTTTAATATATATATCGCCTTTTTCAAACCTTGCTTTATTTGCGATGCCGTTTAATTCGTCATTAATGGATCGAGCTAAATTAAGGGCTATGTTATTGTAGCTTTTATGTATTTTTTGGCCGTCATATAAAAAGTTTTTACTGTTTAAATACTTTACACTGTAAGTCTTTTGTGTAAAAGAAATAAGTACAACAGCCTGTCTGTCGTCACTATTGATATAAGCAAGAACAGTATTTGGCCCCCGTCTGGTCATTTTCCAGCCTAATCTATTTCCAGCCTGAACAATTCCGTTTGCAACTACTTCAGATTCCATGGGAGTTCCACCGACCGTGGCGATCGGATGATTTTTTAGGGTAAAAATAGGCTCAGTTCTACATCCAGCAGGTAACATCGCAAGTAATATTACTAAAAAGGAAGATGAAAGAATAAGTTTATTATTTCTCACTTTATATTCCAATTACTTGTCAATGGTTATTTCCATTAATTTTTCCTCTACAATCAACCTCCATTTTTCAATCTCTTCAGGGGAAAGGTTCGGAGGAATTTTTATGCTATTAGCAAAAACAAGTTCTATTTTTGCGCCGGGCTTTGCAATTTGGAAATTATCCCAGCTTTTTGCTTCCCAATATTTTGATGAGTTAACAGAAAGAGGCAATATTGAACATCCCGTTTTAGAGGCTAAAAAAATAGGGCCTTGGCTCATTTTGTACTTTGGTCCACGCGGACCGTCAGGTGTTACACTCAGATTAAATTTATTATTTAATACTTTTTCAGCTTCTTTAAGTGCTCTTGCCCCTTTTTTTGACGTAGATCCTCGTACACTTTGGACACCAAAATGACTGACTAAATCAGATACATATTGTCCATCTCTGGAAGGGCTTATCAAAGCATAGGTTCTTAATCTAAACTTTTTTGGAAACATAGCGGGAAAATATAGTAAACGATTATGCCAAGTAACGGTAACGTACGGTAACTTTTCAATATCCAGACAATTAAATGGATCGACTATACTTGTTCTCATCAAAAACTTTTTTGATAATTTTAATGCAAATGCAATAGGAAAAAAGAACCAGGTAGGGAATTTCTTAATTTCTTTGAAGGGCTTTATAATTTTTTTCATAATTCACCTGTGATATCAGATTAATGATTTATTTTTGCAACCAAGACGAAATACTAGATTTTATATTAATGGGATGTTTAATTAATATATCTATATGTTGAGCAATTTAAAATGACAGTCTAATAATAATTATCTCTTCTTCCTTGGATGCAGAGTATATCTTTTCTCACATTGCACTGATCAAAACTAGTCAACTGTGGACTATTTTGATCAGTTAAAGGTGTCAACTTCTAATTAAAAAAAACAGATTAAGTACAAAAAACTACATTAAATGCTGGTAAAATTGTTGAAGCATTTATATCATTATTTGATTATGTCAAATAATGATATACTTTTATATTATAATGCTCTTATAAAACAACATCAATTACATATTTGCGATTTAAACCAACATGTCCACTGAATATTTTGTATCTCATATACTAGCAATTTTCATATTACTGCTCCTGGCGGCAGTATCCTCCATCGTTTTTAAGAAACTAAAATTTCCATATACAATAGGTCTGGTTATAATTGGGATTGTTTTTTCATATTTAACAGACAGTGCTCAGGCATTAGCACATTTAGAAGATATAAAACTTTCTCATGATATTATTTTATATATAATACTTCCAACTCTTATTTTTGATGCGGCAATAAATATTGACAGTAGACTTTTAGTGAAAAACCTTCTGCCTGTTTCAGCTTTAGCTATTCCGGGCCTAATTATTTCTACATTTATCATTGGCGTATTGATGTGTAAATTCACTCCATTGGGGCTTGGTGTTGCAATGCTGTTTGGTGCATTAATATCAGCTACTGATCCTGTTGCGGTAATTGCGCTGTTTAACGAAATTGGTGCCCCTAAACGATTGACTATGCTTGTAGATGGCGAAAGCCTGTTTAATGATGCTACAGCTATCGTTGCTTTTAATATTGTATTGGCAATGATATTGTCCGGAGCATCTATGAATTTTGTTACTTTATCCAGTGCTGCGTTTAACTTTATCTATGTATTCATTGGTGGGTTAGTTGTAGGTATAATTATAGGTTTTCTATTAACAAGACTGATAAATTTAGCTAAAAATGAACCACTCATTCAAATAGCGATATCAACTGTAACAGCCTATGCCTCGTTTATTATAGCAGACCATTATCTTAAAGTTTCCGGTGTAATGTCTACCCTTGGTGCCGGTATTGTTGTAAGTTGGTTTGGGTCAACCCGTTTTACTCACGCCGCAAAAGAATACTTGAAGGAATACTGGGAATATGCTGCCTTTGTAGCAAACAGTTTTATTTTTCTGATGCTTGGAATGATAGAGTGGGAACTGTTAATAAAAAAGGGCCATTCTCAAAACCTGATTACTTACTTAATATATACAATTATCATAGTAACATTCGCCAGGTTTATTGTTGTTTACGGCATTATTCCTTTCATGCGTCTCTTTCCTAAATATGAAAAAATTAGCTTTGGTTATAAAACCGTTATTTTCTGGGGTGGGCTTCGTGGTGCCGTTCCACTGGCGCTTGTTCTTAGTTTAGATCCCAACTTTCAAAGTCGTCAGTTGGTTGTTGAGTTTACACTGGGGATTGTCCTTTTTACTCTGCTTGTACAGGGGACTACCACAAAACTGCTTATGAACTTTTTTAAGATGGGAAAAGTATCGCTTTTCGAAAAAATAATGTGTCTGCAGGCAAAACTTGAAGGTTTAGGCAAAGGCCGCGAACTTATAAAAAAGCTTGAAGGGCAGGGCTATCTATCCAATACAGCAATTAGAGATGTTAAAAATAAATATAAACAAACTACTGAAACAACCAAGAATAAACTGCGGGAACTTCAAAATAGCACAGAATACAAGCCAGATATAGTTCGAAAACTTGTATGGCATCAGGCAATATCAATAGAACTTCGCGCTTATCAGCTCCTTTTTGACAAAGGGCTTATATCAGAATCTGTTATAAGAGAACTCGAGTTGAATATTGAATTTGAACGCGACAGACTAAGACAGGGTATATTTCCTGAACTTCAAATTACTGCAATACCTTTAGAAATTAAAATAAAAAGCAAACTTACTAGTCTTTCAAGGCTAATTATGCCTAAAAATAATTTTTTTAAACTGCTTCGATTAAGATCACTGTCTCCAAAATATGAAATGACTTTGGCCATGATTTATGCTAACAACCATATTAATTCAGTAGTAGAACATATACCTCTACTATGTAGTGATCGGAAAAAAATAGTAGAAGAATGCCAACTCTTCTATAAAAAACGTGCAGAGCTTGCTACCCTCCAGAAGAACAAACTGGAGAAATATATTGCAGTACATAATCTACAATATCAAACGTTATGCAGAGCTTTTATCAATGAAGAATTGGATTCTATTGAAGAGCTGTCATCTAACGGCGGCATACCTGATTCTGTCTCTAACATTCTAAAATCTGATATTGACAAAGAAATTGCAGAGATCTCAAAACGCACTCCGGCTTTATCAAAATCAAAATGATTTTTTTGTGTATAATAAAAATAATTGAGCATAGTAACACTTCATCTCTTCGGAGGTACGTGGACTTACCTTTTATACCACCAGCGAAATAGATTTCGATAAATAATAAAAATAATTGAGATAAAAAATTCCACGAAGAAACCTAAATAAAAACACCTCCGGTATAACATGTTTATTTTAAACAAATTTAACCTACACAGTAAAACAAAAAGACAAAAGCAAGATTTATCTTGAATTTTCATTCCCTAACGTTA
>CAZVCD010000247.1:0-4313 GCA_964625675.1 uncultured Victivallales bacterium
AAAAAGATTTTTATGAAAAAAGATTTGATGAAGCTGAATTCAGCAAAAAATGGAGTAAGGTCACAAAAGCTGCTACTAACTTGAAAAATGCCGATATATATATTGATCCTACACCGGGTCTAAGCATTAATGAGTTAAGAGCTAAGGCTTTACGTTTAAAACATAAACATGATATTGATATTATTATTATTGATTATTTACAGCTGATGAAAGCTGATGTCGGCAGAAATGACAATCGTCAGAATGAAGTTGCTAAAATTTCTGTTGGAATAAAAGCTTTGGCAAAAGAATTAAATGTTCCGGTTATTGTACTCGCTCAGCTTAACAGACAGGCAGAACAGCAAGACAGGCCAAAATTAAGCCATTTGAGAGAATCAGGAGCGATTGAGCAGGATGCTGATATTGTAATGTTCCTGCATAGAGAAAGAGATCCTCAAAAAGATATTTCAGTAGACTCAATAGAAGCTGAACTTATAGTTGAAAAAAATCGTAATGGTGAAACAGGTATAGCAAGACTACTGTTTTTCCCTAAAATAATGACGTTTAGAAGCCAATCTCGTTACGGTGATGAACAATTTTCAAGTTAAACTTGTTTTTGCTTATCTTTAGAAAAATATTGTTATCTATCAACAAGTTAAAAAACAAATTTCTATCCTGCAGATATGCCTAAAAGACCTTCTTAGTTGAATCAATCATCGTATTTGTAAAATAAGATATTTTTTTTTGTTTTTTCAAAAAAAATCTATCGTTATTATCATAAAATATACTATATTTGTTATATCTATTAATTTTTCAGCCCCTTCATCCCTAATTGATATTTCTATAAATTAAAAACTTGCGGAGAATTATTTAAAAGAAATGCGTTTTTTAAAGTATAATAAAATATCTTTCACAGCCCTCACCCTATTTATTAGTTTTATAACGCTTAGCGCTGCAGAAGTCGGAAAAATTAACTTTAATCAAACCGGGGCACTAAAAAGATCGAAAGAATATTTATCTTTGAATCTTTCGCTTCAGCCTGGCGGCAAATTCTCCCAGGAAAAATTAAATAACGACATAAAACGACTTAAAGAAACAGGCTATTTTACAGATGTTGAAGCTGTTGTTGAAAAACCTTCAAAAGACATCGTTGATATTACATTTAACCTTGCCACTACATCCAGAATTGCAGATATAGTCATAGAAGGTAATAAGAAGTTTTCTAAAGAAGAATTGTTAGAACATATCCCGCTTCATCCAGGTGAATCATTAAATGAAAAACGCCTTAAACGTAGTCTTTCCAACCTTCAAAATTTATATATTGACAGCGGATATTACGATGTGAAAATTTATCCCCGTACACAAGCTGCAGCAAACGGTGATGTAACTGTGACCTTCCGAATATCTGAAAATCTCAAATTAAAAGTAAACAGTGTTAATTTTATAGGAAATACCGTTTTTTCCAGAAGTGAACTGAAGGATACCATACAAACACATTATTCTTATTTCAACTTGCTCTCCTCAATAGATTTTGCCGGCCTACTAGATAAATATTTTAATATGGGCCTGTACAGTAAATCTGAGATAGAGAAGGACAAAATACGCTTAAGAAATCTCTACTGGACAAAGGGATACCTGGATTTTTCTGTAAATGTAAAAACAGAACCTGAGAAAGAAAAACTCGAATTTTTAAACGTCTTTTTTGAAATAAATGAAGGTAAACCCTATAAAATAGGAGTAATAACTATTGAGGGAAATACTACATTTAAAACAAAAGACTTATATAATTTACTCCTTATCAAATCCGGTGAGACTTATAATTATCAAAAAGAGCAGGAATCAGTACAAGCAATTACGGGTAGATATGATCGTTTAGGTTATTGTGACTTTAAGTGTAGACCTGCGATTGATGCTGACTATCAAAACCATGTTGTTGATATTACATTTTTAATAAATGAAGGTCGTATTTATACTGTAAGAAATGTCAATATTACAGGAAATCGGATAACAAAAGACTATGTTATTCGTAGAGAACTGCCGGTCCAGCCTGGCCAACCCGTTGATGATGTTCTGATTAATGCGGGGAAATCCCGTTTAATGGCAATGAACTATTTTAAAAATGTTGAAGTATATACAAATGCATCAGGTGTTCCAGGAGAAAAGAATGTTAACTATAAAGTTAAAGAAAAAGGAACGGCACACGTTTCAGTTGGAGCAGGCTGGTCGTCCAGTGACAGCTTAGTAGGTAGACTGGCCCTTTCTGAATCAAATTTCGATATAACAGATCCGTCTTCCTACTTCAGAGGTGGAGGGCAACGTATAGACTTACTAGCCCAAATTGGTATTGAAAGAAATGATTTAGCGTTAACATTCACAGAGCCATGGCTATTTGGCATCCCCCTAAGACTTGATACTACGGGTTTTTGGCATATGCGTGAATATGAATATTGGACTGAACAGCATTTAGGCACCAGCCTGCAGTTAACTAAGCCTATAGGAGAATTTAATACAGCTTCTTTAGGTTATACACTGGATTTTGTCAGAGTTCTTAACATGAGCAATGGATATTCTCAAAGCTTTAAAAAACAAGAAGAAGGAGATAGCAGAGTCGGGGCATTTAATTTGTTACTAGAACGCGATACCAGAGATAGTTTAATGAACCCGACTTCCGGATACCGTTTATCACTTGGCGGTGAAGTAAACTCTGTAATATTTGCAGGTAGCTCAAATTATTATAAAGTTGATCTTTCGGCAAGTGGTTATTGGAATTTCTTTGATAAGTTTTTGGTTCTGCATTTAGGTGCAAAATACGGTCTAGTAGGGGGAATTGGTGGAAATGGAGACGTTCCTATTTACAAGAGATATTTCCTTGGTGGGCAGAATTCTATTCGCGGCTTCCAGTATAGAAAGGTATCACCTTTAAATAATAACGGCTTGCCTCTTGGGGGTCAGTCCATGTTTGTTACTACAGCTGAAATAACTCATCCTATCTATAAATGGATAAAAGGTGCAGCATTTGTTGATGTAGGTAATGCCTGGGCAAGCAGTACAGGCTTTAATTTTAACTGGAACGTCGGTGTTGGCTATGGCTTGAGAATATTAATTCCTCAAATAAGCAGTACGCCAATCAGGCTTGATTTAGGTATACCTGTTGCTAGATCAAATGCCGCGTATAGTGCAACCCCTCAATTTTATTTTGATGTAGGAGTTAACTGGTAATGAGAACTCTCAATTTATACATTTTAAAAAGTTTACTTCTTATTTTTGCGGCAACAATGATCATATTAACTTTTGCTATGGTTGGCGGCAATATAATGCAGGTGCTTAACTTTCTTGTAAGAGGTATACCAATGGGTCAGTTTATGCTGGCCATTTTATACTTTTTCCCTATGGTGCTTTCATATACGGTTCCTTCTTCTATTCTCGTTGCTGTTCTTCTGCTTTTCGGAAGAATGTCATCAAATAATGAAATTACAGCAATGCGAGCAAGCGGAATATCAATATTTCAAATTATTTCTCCTTTAATAGTAATGACATTTATTTTAACACTCATCTGCCTATATCTACAGGTTCAAGCTGGCCCATACTACATTGGAAAAGGAAGAAATATACTGTATAACCTGGCCACGACGGCTCCACAGGCTCTTATAGCACCAGACCAGGCAACTAATTTTGGCAATATGGTCGTATATGTTAAAGACAAAAACAAAGACAAATTAAAAAATGTCCAAATTTTTGTTTTCGATGGCAGCAGAACAAAAGTTAATCAAGATATTACTTCTGCTACTGGTAAGATAGAAGTAGACAAAGATAAAGGATTATTAAAAATAATACTTTATAATTATAATATTATTGATTATCAGGAAAATGACCGTATTTACGGAAAAACATTTACTGTTACATTAGATGTCGCCCAAGGCGCCAACAACCAGCCACTAATAAAAAGAACGGATTTTATGACCCTTCCGGAATTACTTGGGACAATTTCACTATATAATCAAATAGGATTAAGTACACTGGAGTACGAGATTGAGCTTAACCTCAGGCTTGCAATGGGGCTTGCGCCAATTGCTTTCTTATTATTAGGACTACCTTTAGCTATTAGAACATCAAGAAAAGAAACTTCTGCCGGGCTATTTTTAAGCGTCATTTTGGCAGGAGCATACTTCATGTTTATAATTGGATGCAAAACAATGAATACAAGCCCTGGAATGTATCCTCAATATCTTCTTTGGATCCCAAATATTGCATACCAAATAGGTGGTTTATTCTTTATCATTAGACTTACACGAAGATAAGTTTCTTTCGGACATCACTACTTCTAAATTATATCG
>CAZVCD010000248.1:0-4308 GCA_964625675.1 uncultured Victivallales bacterium
TGCGTATCGTATGAGCTAACTGATTAGCCTTCTCGTCTAACTCACGGTAAGTAAGCTGCTGTTCTTCAAAAACTAATGCTACACTATCAGGCGTCCTTTCTTTCTGCTCCTCAAACAACTGATGTATTGTCTTATCTTTTGGATAAGGTGCAAAGGTATCATTGTATACTATTTTATTGTACTCTCCGTTTGTTAATTTTTTTATAAATTTATTAGAACACATCTTAATTGCCTTATGTTCGATTTTTTTTTATTTAGAGTTCTTTGAAAATTAGAGTCATAGCATAACTTTTTATTATTGTATAGCATAACTTTCTATTATTATCTTGAGATCAATCAATCAATCAATCAATTGATAATAGAAGGGGGCAGACTATGATCATTAATTATTTTATCACAGAAGTCTACTGTTTTATAGATGATGACGACAAAAAGTTAGTAAAAAAAAGGTTCTTCTGCACTTTAAACAGTAAAAAACAGCGATCATGTTCACCTTTTGATATATATACGACTAAAGAATTATGTGTCAAAAGTTTTTTTTATAAAAGGTAAAAGTGCCATATATATTGCACGTACTTTTATGGGGCACAAAATGAATTATGGTGGTTAAAAATTTTGGGCCCGAGGTTATTTTGTAAGGCACCGTTGGTAGAGATGAAAATACTGCAAGAGACTACATCAAAAACCAGGAAGAGCATGACTAGAAGCTTGATCAGGGTGATTTATTTAATCAATAGCAACGAAATATTAATTTAAGAATATAATCCCTTCGAGGGATTCACACTTTCAAGCCTCCGACTCTGCCGGTGGTATTGACTGATGAGTTTTACTTGCCAATGTGCAGAAGATGCATATTTATTCTATCCTCTCTTGACTGAAAAGATTTTAAATAGTAAATTTATATTATTGAAGCGTTAGTTTTTGTAATTTTCAAAATATTTAATATTCGAATTAATTTTTCATAAGATTAATTTTATTAAAGGAGAAAACATGAAAAACGATTTAACCTCTTCGGAATCAGTCGGAACATATATCATTAACAAAGCTATAAGCGTAAATCTCGACCCAAAAATTTTGTATGAAGCAGTTATAGATTTGGCTTCAGACGGATTAGTTACTGCAACTGCTGTAAACATGGCTGCTGGTATTTTATTAGAAGACTTGGGGCTTCCAAACTATTTTTTTGAACATATTACAGAAAACTCACTCAAAAGTATTCTTGCTTCGATAGCCACTAGCATCAAAACACTGGATGGCGAATCAGTTCTTTCAGGAAGCATATCACAAGTAGACTTTGATTCTGACCAGGAAAACGATGAACAGCACATAAGAATTGCTACAGAAGAAACTCGCGACAGCATGGAAAAAATCATTGGGCCAATGATTTCAGGACATAGACGCGAATATTATTATTGTCCAGATAGCAAAAATTATACATACATTGTCAGGCCTGAAACTGTAAGTGACCACAGCAAAGAAGAATTTGAAAATTCAAAGTTCTTATTTCATCTCTCTGGAAACTTCGCTGCTACACCAAAACCAACTCGTATACGGTATGTTAGATTTTTAGAAGCTTATGAGCAATCTGTTACTCCTCTAATCCAGGTTTTTAATCTTACTGAAACAGGTGAGACACGCTTCATGTTCAACAGTGACTTTGCTTTGCCGGAAGTGCATGTATTAAGAAAAATCTTTGAGGACCATGGATTAGTATTGAGACGTGGTTACTGGGAACCGTATTGTGGTAAAGCCATTGCTCCATCCTCTATTTGCTCTTTGTACGTTATGGGTGAATTAAGCAGAAAACAGGAAGATGTTATTGTTGATGATCTCCGTGCGTTTCTCTCATTTTCAATTAGTGATGTTACAGATCTATACGTTGATGGCAAATTAACATTCAAAGAAATGTTGTTTGCCGGAAATGCTATTGATTTCACTCATTATTTTATTTTTAAAGAAAGTGTAAATTTAACTGACAAAGAAATAATGGATAGCTTGACAAATGCAGACCATCGTGATGCTTTTGCTGCTAGAATACAGGATTCAAATAAATCAACATATACATCCAAAACAATAATGGAGGCTGTAAAGAATAACCCGGATCTTATCAAAAGTCTCTATGAACTTTTTGCCAGAAAATTTAATCCTAAAGCTGTATCAAGGATTTCTGAAGAAGAAATGGTACAGAAGTTTGAAGAATATGATAAAAAAATCAAATCCAGATTTATGGATTTCGTTGAAGGGTATGATATTTTCGAATTTATGTTCAAAATAGTTTCATGCACCTTAAAAACAAATTTCTACAAACCTGAGAAAAGATCATTTTCATTTAGATATGACAATAGAATACTTGATCCTCTCGTATTTGATCAGTTTGTATTTGGTATATTTTATGTAAATGGGCATTATGCGTGTGGAACTCACCTTAGAGCAGCAGACATTGCACGTGGTGGGTTGAGGATGATTCGCGTTACACCTTCAAACTATCCGGTGGAGCTGGATAAAGCAGTATTATTGAACTTTGCATTAGGTCCAAAAGCTCAGAGGCTGAAACACAAAGACATCTGTGAAAGCGGTTCTAAAGGAGTGGTTGTCCCTCAGCCAATATATGCGTTTAACAGTATGGATTGCCTTTTTGATTATACTGAAGGTATTATGGATCTAGTTCTAGGTGATGATACGATAGTAGACCATTACGGCAAACATGAAATGATATTCTTCGGGCCTGATGAAGGTACTGCTCCGTTAATGGATGCAGCTTCATATCAAACAAAAAATCGTGGGTATAAATACTGGAGAACAATTACTACAGGAAAGAGCTTTGGCATTCCTCATGATACTTTTGGTATTCTTACCAATGGAGACGTTTTTGGTTTACTGGAAAGCGGTGAAAAAGGAACAGGCTTAGAGATTAACGGTAAATCAGTTGTTGTTACCAAGGATATGCAGAAAATCTATGACGTTATTGGTGGAAAAATTGAAATTAGCGGTATGACTACAACCTGTGTCATGGGTGCATTTAGAACTTTAATAGAGCATTACGGTTCTAAAGAAGAAGACCTTAATCTGATGATGACAGGTGGTCCTGATGGAGATTTAGGTTCCAACGAGATGCAATGTTACAAAGGCAAAATATGTTTGGTTATTGATGGCGGTTCAATACTATTTGATCCTAACGGGCTTGACAAAGAAGAACTTATGAAGATAGCTTTCATGCGTCATACTTCTCCGCGTGCAGATTCTTTGGCGTTCCCTATAGAAAAATTAAGTTCTGAGGGTTTTATGGTTCCAAGGTTGGCTAAAAATGTCAAACTACCTGACGGCACATTTATTGAAGATGCTTCTATATTTCACAGAACATTTCTTACCGATAAAAACAATCGTAAATATATAGAAAAAGCCAATATTCAGGCATTTATACCATGCGGTGGTTTTAAGGACACAATTAATCATACAAACGTAGCTGATTTCATAAAGCTTTTTAAGGAACTCAAATATATTGTAGAAGGTGCAAATGTTTTCTTTAATGACGCAGCAAGAAGGTATATTGCCACAGAGACTGATATAAAAGAAATAAAAGATTCTACAGCCAATAAAGGTGGTGTTTTTAGCAGTTCAATAGCTGAAGTACTTACTGCATTTCTGTTTGCTGATGATTATGACAGCAAATTACTGAATGCTCCTGAAACAAGGTGGGCGTTGATTAGGGAAATTATGGAACTTATTGATAAATATGTACGTTTAGAAACAAATATACTTATCAGACTTCATGAAAAAGATGATCATATGTTGTTTGACCTTTCAGTAATTACAAGTGAAGAAATATTGGAATTGCAGGCTGATCTAGACGAAAGAATTGCTGATATAGTCGCTGATGAAAAACTTGTATGGAAAGTCATGGAAAACTATATTCCTGCAATACTGATTAAAACACTTGGGAAAGAGCGTATTATGAATACTCTAAATTCTAGTGAACTTCAGGTATATCGAAATGCTATTATCACTAAGAAATTGGCCTCAATGGCCTTCTACTTGAACGGGTTGAACTGGAAAACATTCCTCGGTATACTAAAGAAAGACTTTATCGGCACTTTACATAAAGTAGTTGCATAAAGTTCTAATTAATTTATAGTCTTTCAGGCAGCCCATCGAAATTTTGAATTTCGGTGGGTTGCTTTTTTTAATACTACCCTTATTGTGGAAATTATAAATATTAATAAAATAATTAGCTAATTAGCAATCAAGATAAATCCTGTTTTTGTCTTTTTACTTCTGTTTGAAATCATGACTATGTTGATTATTAGGAAG
>CAZVCD010000249.1:0-4295 GCA_964625675.1 uncultured Victivallales bacterium
TTTTATTTTTTCTGGGGATATTATGAGGTATAAAAAAATATAATGCTTTTATTAATAAGAAAAATAAAAATTCTAAAGAAAACAGGGAAAAAAGTAAAAACTGATTTGTTTTTTAATATAAACTTAGTATTTTATAAGCTCTTCAACGATGCGGGGTGGAGCAGAGGTAGCTTGTCAGGCTCATAACCTGAAGGTCCCAGGTTCGATTCCTGGCCCCGCTACCATTTTTTAACCTCAAAAACTCATTTTTCTCATAAGTCCTCAAAACAGAGTGTAGTACTTTTGTAGTACTTTCATGTTTTTTGTTTGTTGTTTTGTCGTGTTTTTGCGTCGCCACAAGACAGAATTTGACAACACATGACTTGAAAGGGAAAAAAATGAGAACAGAAACAGGTGTTTTAACAAAATCCAGAAGTAAAGGTAACGGATATTTGTTCAAGAGAGGCACTTTTTACTACTTTGAATTTAAAATCAACGGAAAAAGGAAAACTGTTTCTCTTAAAACAAGGAATAAAAGAGATGCAGAATCCAAAGCCAAAGAATACTTACCTATTATCAGTGCTAAGACTAAAGAAGAAATTGCAGTTTATGTAAAACAGGCAAAAAAGCTGGAGTGCCAGGCAAAAGCCAAGTTTGTTTCAGCATGGGATGACTACCTTAAACATCCCGGAAGACCCGATTCAGGGGATGGTACACTAAAAAATTATGAAGGTAATTTTAGAAGATTTAAAAATTGGGTTGAAAACTCATATCCTGTAATAACTGCAATGGGGCAAATCACCTGTAAAATTTCAAGGGAATATGCTGTAGAGTTATATAGATCAGGCATTTCTGCAAAAACTTATAATAATCATGTTAAAGCTCTTCATTTAATTTTTAGAATTTTACTTTCCGATTCAGGTATGGAAAAAAATCCTTTTAATAAAGAAAACATTTCCAGAAAAATAGAAAAAAAACAGGGGAGAGAAAAACTTTCTACAGAACAGATTAAAATTGTATTAAATTCTTTTTCTAATCCTGCTCAGCATTTAATGCAAAAAGAACAAATGGAAGTTTTATTCAATATAGGCGCATGGACTGGTTTAAGGCTTATTGATGCAGTGCATCTTAAATGGCGTAATATCGATTTTAAAAAAGGACTCATTAAATGTATCCCGGTAAAGACACAGAGAATTCAAAGGTCAGTAACTATCCCGTTATTCCCGCAGTTAAGAAAAGTTTTTGATAAAGCCACAGGATGGAAAAAAAATGAGTTTGTTATACCGGATGTAGTTTATAGATACGAATATAATCCGCATGGAGTGAAGCAGGACTGTATTAAAATTTTCCAGTTTATTGGATTAGAGACAACATACAGAACAAAAAATTCTGTTCAACGCTTAAGAAAAGCAAACCGTTTTGGTTTTCATAGTTTTCGACATAGTTTTGCTTCTCTTCTTGCAGAAAAAGGTGTTGATATTGTCAAACTTTCTAAAATATTAGGAGATAATATAAAAACACTGGAAAAATATTATATTTCAATTGGAGATGAGTTTATTAGTAGTATTAGTATTGAAAATTAGTTTTTTATTTTCGGGGTATAGACTTATGGTTCGTAAATTTTTTAATTGGTTACTGCCTGATATGACTTTAAAGTCAAGGCTTACCTTTTTTTGTGCTACAATTGTGTATCTCTTTATAACACTTCATTTTATAAATAATTATAAAATGATTCTTTTCTTAAACAATATTTATCTTCTCATAGTTCTGTTTATTTTTCAAAAACTGGAATATGGAACTTGGTTTATATTCGACTTAAAAACAAATAAATATCTTGTAATATGCATTTTATACCTGATTCTTATAAACTTTTTGGGTATAAAATTATTAGCAAATGTTCCACATCATACATTGCTTGTTAATATCGCTGATACATTTATATATTTTATAATATTCAGTCTGCTTATAAGTATAATTATTAACGCTGATAAATGGATTACTAAAATAATGTCGACTATAGCCGAAAAAAACAGTGACTGCACCATGAATAAAATGAAAGTTCCACTAGATCAGATAAAGGATATAAAATCTGATGGAAAATTTTTAATAGGTTATTTTACTAAATCAGTGTTTACTCCGGATATAATACAGAAACTTGAAGAACAAGGTGTAGATTTTTCAAGAAATGAACTGTCTGCAGGAGATGTAGAGCTTATTTGCAGAGAGCTTGGAGTTTCCTTTAAAGGGCTAAAAACCCGAAAGATAATAAATCAGATTGAAATTCAGAAAAACGGACACAGAAAACTCAAAAAAGGAAAATATAGAACTAAAGATGTAGTTGAAGCACTGAAAAGCGAAATGGCTGCATAATAAGAGTTTTTTAAATAATTTGAGACCTTGTTAAAAGAAAAATCCTAAAAAAATGGATTTTTCTTTTTTTTGGGCTTGACCCCTAAATTTATAAATATCCAATTCACTCCAATAATTCTGTTTTTATTGATACCTGTCTTTCACGTAATCTTCCAATGCATACCAGTTTTGTGCGTAAAATTTTCTAAAATGCTAAACTATTTCTTACCCGCAAAAACACGTACAACAACAATTTGAATTAGTAAAAAAACTGGTTCAAAGAGGATGAAGAGAAGAATGAACTATTTGAGGAAGAAAAGAAAAACAACCGGAATCTCAATGTCAGAGTTGAGTATGAAGGCAAAAGTCAGTTATTCACTACTTTGCAGATGGGAAAGAGGTTGGGCTCTTCCATCAGTGCAAAGCGCCGGGAAACTGGCGATAGTGTTGGATCTTTCAATAGATGACTTGTTTCCAAATGAAAAATTAAGTTCGATTGGAGGTGAATAGATGATGTTCTGTATAGAAAAACAGGAACTCGGGAAAGTAGAGATATTACTGCATTCTGCCGTAAAAATGGGAAGCTTATCAGAGAATGCTTCTGAAAAAATCATAGATTTTCTTGAACATGGGAATAAGTCTTCTGAAGAATCCTTTACTGAAAACCATTTATCACACGATCTACTTACAAAATCTGAAGTAGCAGAGTATTTGAGCTGTTCCACAAGGCAGATAAACAGGTTCATGAAGTCAGGCAATTTAAAAACTGTATTTATATCAAAAAATGCTCCTCGTTTTTTTGTTGACGATGTCATTAAGTTTGCAAAAAGAAAGAAAAAATATGGCAACATACAGAATTAGTAAAAACAGAGATAATCCTTATGTGATGATAAATAAAGGGTTCATTCAGAATCCATCTTTAACAATGCAGGCAAAGGGATTATTGGCATACCTACTTTCTCTTCCCAATGATTGGGAGGTGCGAAGAAAAGAACTTCCAAGACATTTTAAAAATGGTATCCGCTCTATTTCAAATGTCATAAATGAGCTAATCAGTGCTGGCTACATAAAAAGGAATCAGGCAAGAAAGGGGAATAACTGTTTTGGAGAGGTCAAATATGATGTATTCGAAGACCCTGATAACTCTGAATGAGCCGCAGATACGTTTCCGCAACACGGGTTTCGGTAATGCGGTTTTCCGCAACGCGCAAAACGTATCCCTACTAATATATAGAAAAACTAAATAATAACTAACCAACCAATAATAACTAAATAAATTGAATAAGGTATACAGCGATGAATGCAGAAAAATTAAGCACCGAACTTTTAGAATTTGGATATACCGGACGATTAGCAGATTTAATTAAATATTCCGGATCAATTGAAGCTTTGCTGTGGTATTGGGAGAACTATCTTGGAAAAGTGTTAAAAAAATCCAAAAGATTTTATGGTGGAGGTTTTATAAGATTCAAGGTTAGAGAAGAAGCTTATAAAAAATACTGGCAGTTCTCCAGTAAATCAGAGAATCAGAAAGATTATGAACTGAAGAAAAAATGCAGAAGACAATCTATCACTAAAAAACAAAAGAAGTTTACAGAAACTCTTGATAAATGGTTTATCAATTATGAAAAGAACATTGATCAGAATCAGCAGTATAATGATTTAAATAACTTTATTGAATGTTCAGGTTATTTTAATTATATGAACTATGCTCAAAAAAGTAAACTTTACAGTCTTGAATCTCCAGTTTATTTCAATGAAGTGCAAAGAACACTCTTCTATGATTACAAAAATACTATGCTTAGGTTTGAGGATTGAGTGGATGGTTGGGTATGGATTTAATTATGAATTTTATAATGCATATAGTGAAAATATTTAGCGTGCACGTTATTAAGCAGTTACGGCTGAAAGTAGCCTTTTGTTTAGGTTTAACCACTCCCCCTTAACGTGGAAGTGGTTAAACCTAA
>CAZVCD010000250.1:0-4281 GCA_964625675.1 uncultured Victivallales bacterium
GGATTGTATGAAATGTAATGTATGTTATTATGCTAATGAGGGGGAATTTTAAATATATTATACCCGCTTTGAATCAGATAAATTACTTGAATAAGTTACGGTGTACTGAAAGAAAGTACGCCGTTTTTTTTTGGTGGTTCTTATTGTGTTCTTCGTCCAATTGGCAAAATATTGAGAGTTAGTAAAAATTATATAGTAAAGATTCACCGTTAATAATTATCAAAAAGGAACCATTTTATGGTTTTTTATATACTAACTCTAATTTGGAATTTATTCCTTTTCTAGTTTTTCTAGTCTTACTTCAATTTCTTCTATTTCTTTATCCTGTGTTCTATTAACTCTTGCACTTAGTTCCTCATTGATTTCTAAAGCTTTATTATATCGCTTATCATTCAGATGAATTATATCATTCAGGACTGTTATTTCTTTTTGAAGATATCTTGATGTATTACTGTACTTGTCAGTGAACATTTTTTTATAGTGAAAGAAGATAAAAAGAAACACAGCTATTAGAATAATATAGAAAGTAACTGCTGTTATAAGAAGCTTTTTAGTTACGATATATGCGTTTTTATAGTATAAATAAAACTCAGAAACACGTTTAGTGTGTTTTTTTGGGTTTTCGAATGAAAGATTCTCACTTTTTTTTAAATGTTTTTTGGTTATATCAAAATATGTGAGTATAAAATTTCTGTTAATTCTGTACAGTGGACGGTTTCTGTCATTAGTGTCCACCCTTATAATATCACTTTCTGAATCCTTGTTAGCCAGAACAAAACGTCTAATTGTAGACACACTCTTATCTGTTAGCTTTGACGCTTCTTCAACTGTAATATACTCGTTTGTGTTGTTCATATTAACCTCCATGGATGACCAAATTAAAATACATTTAAAAAATCATTCTATAATGCTAGATTATAAAGGAGTTAAGAATATTTGTCAATACCCTGTTGCAATAAATCATGAACAATTAAAATGGGTAGATTCAAAATAAAAGCATACTTGAAAACACCCAAAAATCAGTCTATTATGATCTTCGCGCAATAGTTTTAATTGTAAAAGAATTTGATTTTTAACAAACACTCAATCAACAAACGAAAGCAACGCAACAAACTCATAACTAACAAAGGAAATACAACGCAACAAAAAACAAGTTTTAACTTCTCAAAAATCAATATGAAGGGCAAACTAAAACTGAGGAAAATAAAAATGAAAACTAAAATAATTACTAACATACTTCTGCTTTTAACTTTAACATTATCGTTTACTATGTACGGTTACGATTCCTGGGATTCAGATAAGGTTTATTCTACTGCCGGTACATTGGTAGAGCATAACGGGAAAGTCTGGAAGAATTCCTGGTGGACTACGAATGAAAACCCTGACTTATCCGGTCAATGGGGCGTGTGGAAGTTTGTCGAAAACACTGTAGTTGAACCAACTCCTCCTCCGGCTGAACCGATTGCAAACAATGATACAGCCATAAGCACAGTTGACACATCTGTGGTGATTGATGTTCTTGCCAATGATACAGGAGATTCTTTGAAGATTAAGTCTGTTGCTTCTCCTGCAAACGGAACTACTGTGATTGAGAACAATAAAATCAAATATACTCCTAATAGTGGATTTAAAGGAACAGATTCTTTTGAATACAGTATTATTGATTCGCTTGGAGTAATGGCGATAGGCCTTGCTTCTATTAATGTAAATGATTCTACATCGATCGCAGTTGGCAAAGTTAACGCAACTTACTGGAGCACATGGGGTGGAAATACTTCATACAACGTAGACGGTAAACAAATTGTTTCTGAGGCCGTTGATATGGATAAAATAGACCCATCTTATAATGTAATAATAACAGCCTTTATTATTACTGATACAAACGGCAACTATGCTCTTTCACTTAAAAATCCTGGTTCACAGGGTGGCTCTACGTATTCAGAAGATCAAATTAAACAGTTTGTTCAGAGTGCAAAAGATCAAGGGAGAAAAGTTATTGTTTCAATGGGTGGACAATATTTTCACCTGAATATGAAGACTCAAACAGATGCAGATGCCTTTGTTGCTCAGACAAAAGGTATAATCGATAAATATGGTTTTGAGGGTCTTGACATAGACCTTGAAAGCGGCGCTTTAGCTTCAATAGATCCTGCAATCATGGGAAAAGCAATTATGGACGTAGTAAATCACTACAGAAATAATGGTACTGATTTCTGGCTTACTGCCGCACCTGAATGGTGTTACATTACTCCGTTCGTATGGGGATCCGGAACTTATGCTTCATATTCTATGGCAGGTTCATTCTATAAAGATCTTATAAATGCAGTGGGGATAGATAATTTCAACTATATATGGCCTCAAACCTATAATCAGGGACCCGCAAACGGTATTAAAGGAGAAGATGGTTCAAAGGTTACTCCGGCTTCCGGAATGGACAAATTTCTTGCAGCGATGTCATGGGCGATTTCAACAGATGAGGGTTATAGTGCTAACGGTGGAATTGGGGTAAAAATACCTGGTTCTAAACTAGCTATGGGAATTCCCGCAACAGAAGGTGCCGCTGGAGGTAATATGACTTATGTAGCGACTCCTGCTCTTATACAAAGTTCATTAAATTTAATGAACTCTCAAAATGTCAGTATATCAGGTTTTATGAACTGGAGCGTTGACTGGGATGCAACAAATATTAAAGACGGAGACCTTTCAACCGGCTATACACATTCTCAATGGGAAACAGGCCGTGCCATTGCACAGGTATTAAATATAGAAGGTCCAGTTGTTGACCCAGATCCAGTCGTTGACCCAGATCCAGTTGTTGATCCAGATCCAGTTACAACTGAACACTGGGATGAATCAGCCGTGTACAATAATGGTGACATTGTTGCATATAATGGAAAAACATATAAGGCCAGCTGGTGGACTCTAGGAATAAACCCTGAATTATCAGGCGAATGGGGTGTTTGGAAAGTTGTTGAAGGCATTGTTACTCCTGATCCAGTTGTTACTCCTGATCCAGTAGTTGATCCAGATCCAGTAGTTGACCCAGATCCAGTTGTTGATCCAACACCAGTACCAAACCCAGTTAATCTGACTAAAAAGGTAAATGGTTATTTTGCTGAGTGGGGTATCTATGGAAGGAATTATAATGTAACTGATTTACCGGTAGAAGCAATAACTCATATTAATTATGCGTTTTTGGATATAAAAAATAATAAAGCAGTTATTATTGATCCTTATGCAGCACTTGAGAAAAGATTTCCTGAAGTAGTAACTGAATATGGAACATTTCCAGCTGGTGATTGGAACGGAGAAAAAGAATATTATGGTAACTTTGGAAGGTTGAATAAGTTAGATAAACTTGTTAATCAACATTATGGCAAGGATATCAAAATAATATTTTCCGTAGGTGGTTGGAATAATTCTGAAAATTTTCCTGAAATGACATCAACCAAAGTCAACAGAACAATGTTCATTAATTCTTTAGTAGAATTATTAGAAAAATATGAGTTCGAAGGTGTATGCTATGACTGGGAATATCCAGTATTAGGACCACAATTCAAATATGGCAATGACCACAAATTAGAAGAATCAGCTAACTACGTAGCTCTATGTAAAGAGACCAGAGAAGCATTAAATGAATTATCTCAGAGAACAGATATAAAATATGAAATAGCAGTAGCTATCAATCTTAAAGAAAATAGTATTAAAGACCTTGATGTAAAAGGACTATCTGATTATGTTGATAATTTAGATGTAATGACATATGATGTAACAGCAGTGGCATGGGGTGCACCAGCTGGTCATCAAAGTCCTATCTATCATAACTCAGCTAACCCGGCATCTTTGTTTGATGAAACTTTTATACAGGCCACTGTTGATGCATCTGCAAAATATTTGATATCTCAAGGTGTACCAAGAAGTAAAATTATGATTGGAGCTCCATTATATGGAAGATCAGGAACAGGAATCATGAACTTATTCCAGGAAGGAGGAGAAGTCGGTGATGGTACTTGGGAAACTGGTAACTGGGATTATGATTCAATTCTTGGTAAAAGCCAGAAGAAAAATTTGCCGATTGATCCATTATTCTATTTCTGGGATGATGTTGCTAAAGCCAGTTATTACATAAATTCAGATGCTGAGTTTGTTTCATACGATTCAATACAGGCCATTGAAGCAAAATGTGAATATATCAAGGAACAAGACCTTGGAGGCCTGTTCGTATGGGAATTTTCCGGTAACAGAGACGGCTCCGTGTTGAATAGAGCTAGTGCAATATTA
>CAZVCD010000251.1:0-4261 GCA_964625675.1 uncultured Victivallales bacterium
CAGAGAGTTTGTAAAAATAATACAGTAAATATTCACTGTTAATAACTATCAAAAAAGAATCATTTCATAATTTTTTAGTTTTTTTGAGCTCAGAAACATATTTTCCCAAAAAATAGGGGGTTTTCTCCCAAGCACTAAAGAAGTACAAAAAAAAAATCCTACATTCATAAAGTAATGAATATAGGAATACTTAACTCATACAAAATTACTGAAGAATTACAGTAAATCTTCAGACTCTTCCACGGGAAGCTCGTAGTTTAGAAGCCCTTCGGCTATTTCAAGCAGTGCTGTGTCCAGATGAGAGATCTCTTCTGATTTTATCAATGGTCTTTCACCTCTCGCAAGGTTCTCTGCCCTCCTGGAAGCTAAAACAATAAGTGCACGCCTATCCGGAATTTTTTCTAATGCTTTCTCTAAATATGCATCTTTCATATAAAACCATCTCCTATTTTAAGTCAATTTAAACCTGTTAATTTTTTTAGTAATAGATAATGTTGTTGTCTATAAGGAAATTAAAAGTCTGATTCATATATTATTCATAAAAAAATTTCCAAAACCAAGGTTTTGGAAATTTATATTACAAAATATTATTACTAACCGGTATATTAATAACCGATCAAATCCTTGTGCCTATCAATTATAGTCACATCTCCGCTTTTTACAATTGAAAGACAGCATTCAAAACGAGGAATAGCATCCAGAATAAATCTTTCTGCAAAAATTTCTCTCTCTGAATCCTTTGTCGCGTCACGTAAAAGCAGATAACTTACAAATATATAAGTTTCCATATCTACAAGCTGTTCCGTAACTAGGCTTTGATAGACAGGGTCTTTGCGCTCTGCAATAGCCTTCACTGCTTCCTGTTGTTTTGTTCTAAGTTTGTTTACTTTAGCGCAAAGCCTCTTCAGTTTACCTTCAAATGGAAGAGATGAAAGCTCATCCATTAATGGATCAAGCACTCTCTGAACAATACCACCAATAGCAGCAACACGCTGAAGTTGAGTTGTACCTTCATAAATATTTGTAATACGCGCATCTCTATAAAAACGCTCCGCATTAAAATCTTTCATATATCCAGTACCACCATGAATCTGAATACAGTCATATGCAACCTGGTTTACAATCTCTGTTGAATATGCCTTACTCATGGGAGTAACAATAGCAGCAAGCTTTGAATAATACTTCAGCTTAGTCCGCATTTCTGTGGTAACATCTTCTGGATTTGATTTTTCAACCAGATGTGTATAGTTAGTTCTATGGTCCACAACTTTAGTTGTTTCATACAACAATGTTCTGGCAGCAACAATTTTCATTTTCATGTTTGTCAACATAGAATAAACTGCAGGAAACTTATCAATTTTGCTTTTGAACTGTTCACGTTCAGAAGCATATTTACGTGCTTCACGGAATGCTGCTTCCGCAATGCCAACAGCCTGAGCACTGATTGCAACACGTGCACCATTCATAAGTGCCATAACATATTTTGTAAGTCCGCGTTTTCTTAAACCACACAGTTCTGCCGGTACATGATTATACTGAAGTTCTGCTGTAGCAACACCATGAATCCCAAGTTTATCTTCAATTCTTCGCACAACTAGCTCTGGACATGCTTTACATATAAACATCGATAATCCACGACCATCTGCTGACCCATCTTCTGATCTTGCAAGAACTAGATGAACTTTAGCACAACCATTGGTAATAAAACGTTTATTACCATCAAGATACCATTGTCCTGTTTTTGGATCCTGAGATGCTTTAAGTCTAACAGATTGTAAATCTGAACCTGAATCAGGTTCAGTTAAATCCATTGAACCATCAACTTCCCCACGCGCAAACAGCGGTAGATATTTCTTTTTCTGCTCATCATCACCAAATTCGCTAATTGTTTCAGCAATATCCTGTAATCCAAACAGATTCTGCAGGCTTCCATCAGCCCTAGAGACCATTTCTGTCATCATAGTATAAGTAGTGACAGGAAAATTTAGTCCTCCATACTCATAAGGCAACATAACTCCGTTAAGGTCTGCAGCCTTCAAGTCATCAAGATTCTGCATAGTAAGCGGATGATTTGTAACAATGTTATTTTCGAAAGTAGGACCACCGGCTTCATCAATGTCTCTAGCCCTAGGTTCTATTCTTTCTCCTGTTACTTCACCCACTACTTCCAGAATACGGTTATAGTTGTCAAGTGTATCTTTAAAATCTTCAGGTGCATGATCAAACTCTTTACACATGGTATAGTTTTTTTCACGAAGCTGAACTATTTCTTCTATTTCGAGATTATTCAGTGTAAACTGTAAATCTTTATTATCTGTAAAAAAATTAGACATATTATACCTCCTTAAACCTTGGCTTTGAAGGCTTTTATCATTTTAGGAATAACTTCATTCAAGTCCCCGACAATTCCGTAATGTGCTACGCCGAATATTGGAGCTTCCGGATCAGTATCAACAGCTATTATTTTGCTGCTTTCTTCCATGCCGGCCCTATGTTGTATAGAACCGCTAATACCGCATGCAATATATAACTTCGGCCTTACAGTCACACCGGTTTGTCCTACCTGACGATCATGAACTATCCAGCCTGCATCAACAGCAGCCCTGGAAGCACCAACATCTGCTCCTAAAGCATCAGCAAGATCGTATATCAGCTTAAAGTTTTCCTTTGAGCCAACACCATAACCGCCTGAAACTAATATTTGAGCTTTCTTTAAGTCAATACTTTTTTCTTCACTAACTCGTTTTAGAACATTGATAACCTGCGCCTCTACTGAAATCTCAGGCTTTATTTTTGTTGTTTTTCCTTTTCTTGATGTATCAGGTTCGGCCATTTTCATTACACCTTCCCTGACTGTTACCATTTGCGGATCCTGCCATGTATTTACGATTGTAGCAATAATATTGCCACCAAATGCAGGACGTATCTGCATTAATTTATCGTTATATGACTTTTTGTTTACTTTGTCCGCAAAATCATCGATCTGGAGATCGGTACAGTCTGCAGTAAGTCCGGCTAGCATCGTGGATGCTACCCTTGGTGCAAGTTCTCTACCTTTTAATGAAGCTCCTACGAGAAAAATATTAGGTCTATGTTGTTTTAACAACTTTACCAATACTTCCGCGAAAGGAAGAACTGTAAAAGGCTCCAAAGCCGGGCTCTCGACCAAAAAAACATTATCACATCCATAGTGAAACAGAGGATCAATGCTTCCCGCTAGATTATTACCAATAATAACTGCTTCTGTTTTTACATTCAGACGATTTGCAAGTTCTTTGCCTTTGCAAACCAGTTCCAGGCTGACGTCTGCTATTTTACCGCCTTCCTGCTCTATAAAAACCCATACATTACCAATTTTATCTGTCATTGTATTACCCTAAAGTATGATCTTCAATAAGTTCGTGGATTAGTTTGCGGACACCTTGTTCTGTAGGTTCAATTGAAACAACATTGGATGCTTTTAAAACAACACTTTGAATTTTTTTAACCTTAGTAGGTGAACCTTTAAGTCCTATTCTTTCTATATCGGCATTAATTTTAGCCGCATTCCATTCATGAATCCAGAGATTTTTCACTCTCAACCTTTTTTCTTCTTCTACAAGCTGGCCGGCATCCATGTAGTTGGCATTGCCGTGGGATGCTTGAAGCTCCGAACTGGTTTTAGCTTTCTTGAATTTCATTATTTTGCGCGCTGCAGGAGGGCGAGGTTCATTTGCATCAACAACAGTAAGCAGAGTAGGCAATGGAGATTCAAGTGTTTCATAGCCACCCTCAATACTGCGTCTGGCTTTAATTCTCTTCTTATCTACATCCATTACTTTCTCAACATAGCATATTTGAGGAATATCAAGCTTTTCAGCCAGCTGAGGGCCGACCTGAGCTGTATCACCGTCAATGGCCTGCCGACCACACAGAATCAAATCAAAATTTCCTACAGTCTTAGCGCAACAGCTTAAAGCGTAACTTGTCGCAAGTGTATCCGCTCCGGCAAAAGCTCTATCTGTAATTAAAATTGCTTCATCGGCACCCCTATATAAGGATTCTCTTAAAACTTCCGAAGCGTTTGGAGGCCCCATCGTGGCTACAATCACATTGTACCCAAACCTATCCTTTAACTCTAGGCCTAACTCAAGAGCATTTAGATCTTCAGGGTTAAAAATCGCCGGTAGCGCTGCCCTATTGACAGTGCCTTCCGGTGTCATCGCATCACCTGAAATGTTCTTTGTGTCAGGAACTTGTTTTACAAAAACAATTAACTGGC
>CAZVCD010000252.1:0-4259 GCA_964625675.1 uncultured Victivallales bacterium
TCTATCCGTTTTCTTGTGCTGAGTTTTTCCAAAGCCATAAAAATACTCTCCTCATATTTACGGATTTCTTTACGTAACACGTTTTTAATTAAATGTTCCTTTTCTTTTTTAAGGGATAAAACCCTATCGTCGGAAGCAACATTAATTTCAGCATCAATTTTAATAATATCAGAATTTTCCTTAATAAAAGTTCTTTTAAGGCGTTCGATATCACAGAAAACTTTAATTTTCCACACTTCTTTATCTTCCAAATATCTTAATTTTTTTTCGGTATCTTCGCTCATTTTTTTTTATCATTGCAGAAAGCATTCTATTTCATATAGCTATTAGTTTTGATTTTCCTCTACCATTCCCAGAGTAATTTCCAGTATACCTTTTTCCGCTAACGTATCATTTGCCAGTTCCTGATAATTATCGTCGTCCCAATCGTAGAATGTATTAATCGTATCTCTAATTAATAATGCCTCGCTTATAAGTTCTTCAGGGATAACTTTATTAAACTGTCCTGAATATTTACCTGAAATAAGGTCATCAATAGTAGTACCTTCTGCAAGATTTCCCTCATCATCAATAAGTCCCTTGTTCAACAGCTTTCCGAACATCGAATTCTTTCCGGGCTTGAGATGTAAAACGGATAAAAAAATTTCAGCCACGCTTTTTACTTTGTGTTCTATACCTTTTTTAATAAAAGATAAAACTATTTTATTAATTTCATCTTTCATTTTATCGTCATATCGAGAACTGTTTTTACCTAGTGCCGCGTTTTTTAAAACCTCGCCAGGCGAGATTCTTATAGGCAATGACAAGATTTCTTTTCCTTTGCTTTTCACCGCGTAATTTATTTCTACAGTTACATCTTCCAGATCTTTTATTAACGCGTCTCTTTTCTCGGGTTCAATTTCAGCAAACATTCGATGGGAATTATTCTCCATATCAAGCAGAATATTCAGCAGGTTCTTTCCGATACCGGGTGATATAATTTTAAAAAATTTATATAATGCCAAAGCTTTACCATCAAATATATCAGCATCAACACTAATAGGAGAATTCAACGTGGAGAAATTCTTACTTAGAAGAGACGGTTTTACTGCCTGCTTAGACATTATAAATATCCCCTATTTTCTTGAACGGCAAACGATAAATAATATGAGAAATAACAAAATGCGGCTGCAGCTGTTTTTCCAGTGCATGACGCACTCCCATAAAAACCAAAGGAATCTCACCAGCCTTTAAGGTACTTTTTATTCTCTCAACAATAAATGTATCTCTCTGTTTCATCAGCTTTAAACTTTTTTTTCTGTACTCATTTACACCGCTCCTATAACTCTGCGTGGAGGCTGAAACATTAGCAATTAAACGTTCCAGATAACTATATTCCTCAACCAGCAAATCTGGATTTTCTGTACCCTCCAGTTTTGCGCCGTTTCTCATTAATTCCAGTATCAGTCTATGATTTTTACTGCCTCTATCTGCAAGTTTTTTTACTATTTTTTTCTCCATACCGCAAACAGGAAGAGCATCCTGATATATACGTACTAAAGGGTAAGGGAGCTCGACTTCCTTAATTTTATCATGTATACCATTCCACATTTCCTCAATAGATTTTTTTTGATCTGATGAGTTTTTCTTCGGCATTTGAATGTCTTTTTTATCGCTTAAAGAAGCAATAATATCTCCTGTTTCTTTCTGAGAATGTAGTATCGGAACATATATTAAGCTCAAGACATTACTCATCTTTTTTTATCTCATTGGATGCCAAGGCTTCTTTTATCACACTTTTTATCATTTCCAGAGTAGTTGGCTTACTTATATATTCATAGACATTTAAATCTACGGCCTCTCTGATACTTTCCGCGTCACCATAGCCGGTAAGAATAATTACTATAACATCTTTGTCTACTTTTCTGATATTTTTTAAAACTTCCACTCCCTGCATTCCGGGCATTTTTAAATCCAGTATAATAAGATCCGGATCATATTCTTCATTCTTTTTTATACCCTTGGGCCCATCACACGCAGTGATAATCGTATATTCATCATAGCTCAGAATTCTCTCAAAGAATTTCAGCAAGTCTAATTCATCATCAATAACTAAAATTTTAGGTTTTAGTTCCTTATTTATCTTTTCAATTTTTCTTAACATCTCCGCGCCTTCTTTCAATTGGTAATTTAATAATAACCCTGGCTCCTTTGCCTTCTCCTTCACTCTCTCCGAATATTTTTCCATTGTGTGTTTTCGTTATTATTCCGAAACATGCAGACAATCCCAAACCAGTCCCTACTCCTACCTTGTTCATAGTAAAAAATGGATCAAATATTTTATTTAAATGCTCTTTTTTTATACCTTTACCAGTATCCTGAAATACAATATCAATGTAATCACCTTTCTTTTCTGTTATAATTTTTAACAAACCTTTTCCATCCATAGATTGATAAGCATTATCCATAATAAGAGTAAAAACCCGGGACAATTGAATTTTATCCGCTATAATTTGGGGAATATTATCAGAATATTTTTTTATTATTTTTATACTTCTTATGCCCATTTTAAATTTTTCTAAAGGAATAGATTTATCTATTAATTGGTTTATATCCGTATATGTAAACACTGATTCACTGTCTTTTCTATATGTTAATAAACCGGAAACAATCTTTTTACAACGATTGGCATTTTTCAGTATTATCTCCAGATCATGCTTTAACCTATCATTATTAACTTTTTTGTTTTTCAAATCATTAATAATTATCTCAGAAAACCCTATAACACCAGCTAATGGATTATTTAATTCATGCGCAGCACCTGCCACAAACTGCCCCAATGCCGCAGCCTTTTCTGCTTGAATAAGTATTTTCTCCACTTCTTTGCGCTTGGTAATATCCCTAGCGATATGAACAGCGCCAATCATTTCTCCTTTTTCATCAAACAATGGAGAAGCGCTGATTAAAAGCGGTATGCCGATATTAGGATCAAAAACCTCTCCCATATGCGGTTTTTTATCATGGAAGGTTTTGGCAAGGGGACAGTCTATCCAGGGGCGGTCAGATTTATGTAAAACTTCGAAACATCTCTTCCCCAGTAAGTCTTCGGGTTTTAGCTTCAGCGCAGCGTAAGTAGCCGCATTGGCCTTGACAATTTTAAAATCCTTATCCTGGATAAAGACAAGGTCTACGATGCTATCAAATGTATTCTGCCATTCAATAGCCGCCTGTTTTAATTTCTCTTCCACCTTTTTACGCTCGGTAATATCTCTGATTATAGCAAAGCCATTAACAACGCTTCCTTGCGCATTTTTTATACTTGAACCTAAAATTGATACAGGAAGTTCTTTACCATTTTTTTTAATAATTTTTATCTCGCCTCTGGAATGTTTTCCTTCAAACGATTCTTTAATAAGTCTGCTGGTTTCCTTTAAATCTTTTTCAGCTGTAACATCAGATGGAGCTTTCTCCAGAAATTCAGTTCTTGAATATCCCAGCATTTTCAACAGGGAAGAGTTAACATCGACAGATTCTCCACGCTCATTAATTACCCAGAATCCATCTCCCATAGTATCAATGAATTCTTCTAAATATGTCTTCCTTTTTGCACTTTCCAAGACATTATTAATCCTGACAAACAGTTCCGTTTTTGAAAACGGTATTCCAAGATAATCCACAGCACCCGCGTTAAAAGCTTTCTGCAGGTTTTTTTCATCGTTATGAACTGTGAGAATTATAACAGGGATATGATTATAGGTTTTCTTGACTTTGGCGCATAACTCAAAACCATCCATGTTAGGCATAACTATATCACTCAATATAAGATTAGGGAAAGGATTACCGCTATTCAGATAATTCATAGCCTCAACACCGTCGTTTGCAATATCAGCAGAGTATCCTGCATCTTCGAGAATGGCCTTAAATTTTGATGCCTGTGTGGAACTATCATCCACTATTAAAATTTTTTCGTTATACATAATTTCCCTCTAGCGAAACTAAAATTTTAGGTCGTAGACTTTTTTGCCTGGCCTGCATGCTCGAAGAGCGACGCATGTGTTTTTCTTTTTATAAAACTTTTCTTAGGTCTCCAGGCTTTGTTCTTCAAACTACGCCCCAGCACACCTGGTTTTCAGTCTCTAGTCTTAAAAAGTTCAGCTTTAATTATGATCCAAAACAATACTTGCCTTCGAAACAAGCCCGGCCGTTCTCTTTCTCAAAGTGGAGATAGTATGACAATTTATACAGTCAGATTCTTTTTCATTATAATCTTCACAATTCAG
>CAZVCD010000253.1:0-4237 GCA_964625675.1 uncultured Victivallales bacterium
AACTATTTTTAATAAATCTGATAGTTGATTTTTTGCTTGAAATATGTATTATGTTAATATACAGGTATTTACAGTAATTTTTCATATTTAACATATACGTTATTATGCGACGTTATTGATTAGGCAGAGAAAGGAGCATAAAACAATGAAATGTTATTCAGAAACGCTTTAATGATTAAATATCCCCTACCCTGTTTATTAAGACCTGCCGACACTTACTCTTAAATATTCATCTTCATCATTATCATCAATTAAAAAACCGAAAGGATCCTCATCAATATTTTTATAATCATCAAGATTATTAAAAAACTCCTCGAATTCTAAATCTTTTAACCATGGACTTTTTAACATGGAAAACAACCTGCTAAAAAATCAATATCATCAAGATTAAACCCTTTATTAAACAACGTTTTCTTATTATTAAATCTTTTATCCTGAAAGAAATAATCAGAATCAAAAGTATCCATTAAATATTCATCAAAACCAACAACCAATTTATAAGCGATAAAAAAAGTTTTAATCATAGAATTATTTAACATTGGAATAATACATATTAGATTATTATTTAAATCTATTATTTCATAATAGTTCTTATGCTTTTTAAGCCTCATATAGCATAATCTGCTATCTCTCATTTCACGCCTAAGGTTATAAACTTTTTGTTTCTTTTTAGGTGAAAGATTTTTTATATAAGTTCTAAGTTCATTTGTCATAATAAATAATTCCTATGATTATGTTGAAGGATTTAATGTAAGATTCTGGCCTAGTTCAAACAGATAAACAAGCTTTTCATAGAAACGTTTATAAACACGTCTAAAACAATATTTATGTATTTCAGCAGGAGTATTAAAAGATATTGATTTCATATCATTTCTTAAATATTTTAAATACCTTATTTTTGAAGCATGAGGAAGTAAGGTTTTTGCCAAAGAAACACCATAAGCCCGGGCATTATAAACAAACTGGTTATACATAACAGTTCCAGCCGGCTTAAAACCGTATGAATCAAAAAAGCTTAAACGTTCAAAAACATTAAATTCCGATATCAAATCAATATCTTTTAAATATGGCTTATCACCTTTAAAATTATTAATCTGCGCCTCAATACGCCAGAAATCATTATTAATACAAACACCATTTTTTTTTAACTCAAATGCTTTATCGTATACCCTTAACTGAACATCAGATTCATTACTGCCAAAATATATAGTTTTTATATCTCCGCTGTATCTGTAAATATGATCAACAAGAATATTCTTTGCATGCCAGCATAAAGGATTAAGATAAATACCATAATCTACAGCAATATCTATTCTGGCAACTCTTGCATAATCCAACGCATGAGATTTTAAAACAGAGAAAAAATATATAAGATTATATAAGTTTGCTTTATTAGGATTAAACTCAATTCTGCATGTAGAAAGTTTAGACTGCTTAAACCCCCATTGAATATGATAATCAAAAAACCATTTACAGGAATATTTATAAAGATAATTTCCGTTTAAAATATCAGGATTACCGATATCAATCATTTTATCAAATCTATTCCAGAACTGTTTAACAAAATAACTATCTGATTTCATTCGAGGAACATCAAAAAGAATAGCAAATTTATCAATAGAAATATTTTCAAAATCATTTAAAATAAATGACAAATCAGTTAAAAAAGTATCTCTTTGATACCTACAACCCTCTGTTAGAGTAGGGTTGCAATAAATTTCTAAAATTTCCGGAAAACTCTTGACATCATCCAAAGCACGTTTTATATTGAAAATGTTGAGTTTATTATAGCCTTCGTATATCTGCCCTGATAACGGAGGCGTTTCTTTTTCTAAATTCATTGTTTACCTCCCTTCTCTTTTATTTCAAGTATCTGTATTGGTCGAAATGCTACATGTCTATTTTTAAACCTGTCTACTGATTCACATAAACTCATTTTAAAAAGACAAACTAAACTATCCCCTTCCCTATCCTTTATAAATTTAAAAATCTCCTGCTTAACACCAAGATTAACCATTCCGCCAGTAAACAATAAATTTGCATAACCAGCAACCTTTGCCCCCTCTTTTGCCTCCTGGACTGAATCCACAATAACTGAAATTGGCATTTTGAACATGACTTTAACCTTTCTTGTTAATTTTTTTGTTTTATTAAGTTAACTATTGTCAACTACTAAATATAGTATATATTAATCAACTATTGTCAACTAGATAAAGTAAAAAATATTGATTTAACAAGTAAAAGGATTAAAATTATAAAGGGTAAACATATGTCAACAACAAACATGCAAATTAATAAGATTAGTAAAATGAAAAATAATTACAAATTTAATAAATGGTTTACTGAAACTTGGAATAAAGTTGGTGGATTAATTACATATTCAGCAGCAGCTGAAATTATTGGATGTTCAAGGAGTTATATATCTAAATTAATCAATGAAGAAAAGCTAATAAAACACCAATATCTAAATACTAAAAATAAATTTATTGCACGAAATGAAGTACTAGAATTTAAATCAAAAATAAACTATGAAAAAGACATTCAACAAGAAATTCCTGAAATTTATTTTGAATTAGCAAAAAGCGCAGGTGTTAGCAAAACCAGTATTCTTAAAGAAATATTAAAAAGCACTTATACAGAACTAATAAAATTCAAAGAAAGACAACAAATAAATAAAAGACTCTATAAAGAAAAAATAACTGAATTGAAAAAAGAAAAAGGCAAACTAACAGCAAAAGACGCTATAGAAGCAATAAAATACACATGGCAAAAAGGTACAGAACAAATAGAAACAAAACTAGATAATAAAGTATCAGAAAGTATGATAAACCTACGAAATAAAGAAATAAAAAATTATACATCTGATATAACAGATAAAAACACCATAAAAAACTAAAAACACTGGTGGCAACAGACACCATTAAACACAAATTAAAGACCTTAATATCTGCGCCGGCTTTCTTTTTATTTATTTTAACTAAACAAACTTTAAATCTCTGCAGGAATTCAATTCTAACTTACCCATATCACCGTTAATAATTTATCTAAACTTTACAGGAATCTTTAGGGGGACACCCCCTACAGCTCACCCCCAAGAATATCCCAATAAAATTTTTATCTGAGTTATAAAGCTAAAAATTCAGATAATATTAAAAAAAATCTTATCTGATTAAATAATATATGAAATCATTCAACTTCGTTTTTAATTTAAATTTTCTCTCTCGCTTCCAGGTGCTCGACCCAAAAATTAAAATTAAACCTCGTTGATTCTATCAAATAATATCAAGCAATAAAAAATATAATAATTCTATCTGTAAATAGCCTTATAGTTTCTCTCAACTCCTTTAAAAGAAAATCTTCCGTTCACTGAAAACTCCATTGGAATAATCCCGGAAACATCTATAATTTCTTTTAATTTTTTACTGCATTCAAAATCTAAATCTTTATCAATTTTTAATATTTCCTGTTCTGTCATTCCTATAACATCATAACCAATTATAAACTGCATTTTTACCACATCCTTTTATGTTTCAAATTATTACTGTCAATATGACAGACGCAATACTATTAACAAAATCTTACTAAGTATAGTTTTTCCCGCTGGATTGATTGCCCCGCGGGCCTTCGCTCCGATGGGGGCAAAACAATTCCAGCTTGGGAAAACTCTTTGACCTTAAAATTTTCATATACTTATCTAGTTCAAAATTAATTTTCATTAACTGTTCATCATTATAATTTCGTTTATTTTTCAGCATATTTTTTAATAAATCCACTTTTTGAATGATATCAGAATAAATCATTTTAAACTTTCCTTAAATCAAAAACTTTTATAACGTACGCATAACACCAATTATGTATAAATGACAAGGCTGAAACATCTGCACCAGTTAATCACACGCCTTGTCATTCAACATGAATTCTGAATCCATTATGCGACACTATAAAGAATATTACAGTTTCTTTTCCACGCCCCCCACCTAAGGTTCAAAAACTCAAAAAATGACATTTAAACTGGATTTATTAGAAAGTACATAAAATTAATGGGTATATATAAGCCATATCGTATAAATAATAATAGAAAGAGACTTAAGATTCCTATACTATATTTGTAAGTAAAGTATAATGTACATATAAAAGAAATGGCAACAGTTTACAAAGAAAAATGTCTTGATTGCAAGTACGAATGGACAAGTAGGCAAGGAAAAAGTACACCTGAAGAATGTCCTAAATGTAGATC
>CAZVCD010000254.1:0-4214 GCA_964625675.1 uncultured Victivallales bacterium
AAGACTTTTGGTAACATTGGGAGAGAAAAATGAAATTCATAGAAAAACATAATTTACAAATTTTGTCAAGAATCCTACTTCTTCTTGTCTTTATACCTGCAGTCATTGTTCTTTTATTTATAGCTGTTCCAATTATTATGTCAATAGCATGTGTTATTTTTATAATAATGCTTTTTACCAGGAAAAAATTTAATCGTAATGTTTTCTTTGTTAAAATTAACAAAACTCATTTTGATAAAAATAAACAGACCAGCAGTAAAAAATACAAAAACAATGAATATTACGATGCTAAGTACATTTCTATCGATGATGAGAATAAAAAATAGCCACTTTGTAAAAGATAAAAGTTCTGTTTTTCCCTTTCCCTCAAGATAAATCTCGCTTTTGTCTTTTTACTTATACCGTAGGTATTTTTGTTTTTGCTTTATTTTTGTGATTTTTACACTTAATTATTTTTCGAAAACCATTTCGCTTTGGGTATAAAATAACAAATGGAATATTAATATGAAAAAACTATTTATTGTAATCACTACTGTATCTCTCGTATCTTTGTTTGTTTTTACCCAACCCGTTTATTGTGCCGACTCAGTAGAAAAACCTAACAGAGCCGCATTGATGAAAGCAGCAAACCAGGGAAATGTTCTAGCACAATATTACTTAGGATTGGATTACTATAGGGCTAAAAACTACCCTTCTGCTTTTCAATGGTTTACTTTGGCATCAAAACAGGGAGATCCACTTTCTCAATTTATGCAGGCATACATGTACTACAAAGGTTTTGGAGTAGAAAAGAATTACAATAAGGCTTACATACTGGTAAAACCCGCAGCTGAAAAAGGCAATATTTTCGCTTGTGCCTTACTAGGGAATATGTATTTTTCGGGGCAAGGGGTAACAAAAAACTACCCTGATGCTGCAAAATATTTTAATCTTGTCATTTCTAGGAGTAAAGTTGTACTGTGGACTGACAATACTCGAGCCCAGGCAACAACCATTACTGAGGCACAGTATAAACTTGCTTATATGTACTACAAGGGACTAGGGGTAACAAAAAACAATGAAAAAGCAATGGAACTTGCATCTATTTCAGCAAAACATGGAAGCTCAGAAGCTAAAAAATTAGTAGAAATGATGAAAGACGATATATCTAAAATTAATCAAAATGTTAAAGCAAATGAGCTTAACTAATACCATAGCCCCCTATAACACAAGGTTCCCAATATTAGCCAACAGATAAAGCCACGTAAACATGAATAAAAAGTATTCAGTAAAAAAGATAGAAGACAGCTGTAATAATTTCATTAACAATTCATTTTGGGATGAAGCTAATACTGTAGAAATTGCTGAGTGGCCATGGCATACTTCTGTTTTACCGCCACCACCACAAGTCACAGTAAAAGTTCTCTACTCTTTAACCCATTTATTTATAAGATTTCATGTAAAAGAAAATTATATACAGGCAAAACATACTGAAATTCAAGGCAAGGTATGCCAAGACAGCTGCGTCGAATTTTTTGTTGCTCCAGTGAATACCGGTTACTTCAATTTTGAAGTAAATTGCATTGGCACACTGTATCTCGGTTATAGAAAAGAAAAACACAATAGGATAAAAATAATAGATTCAGACCTAAAACAAATTAATATTTCAACCAGCCTTCCAAAAGGTATAGCTATTTCTTCACCCATAGCCGGACCGAAAAACGGCTATACTGTTTCCTATTCAATACCTTTTTCGCTATTTAAAAAGTACTCAAGCACTGAGCCTCCGCAAAAAGGAACTGTTTGGAATGCAAATTTCTACAAATGCGGTGATCTTACACCTGAACCATCTTGGGGGGCATGGAACTCCGTCAAAACCCCACAGCCTGATTTCCATAGACCTGAGTTTTTTGGGGAAATTATTTTTATTTAAATACATTGTTAAATGGCAAGGGGGCTATAGATAACATTGTATCTAAAACCCCCTCACCTAAATTACTCATTTATCCTTCAGTCACTTTTATTTTTTTAGGAGTATTAACAGCTTTTTCTATTTTACTAAGAATTACACTGAGCACTCCATTTTTCATAACAGCTTTAATGTTTTCAATATCAACATCTTCACCAAAGTTAAATGCTCTTTCAAACTTACCGTATTGCCTTTCCGCATAACGATATTTCTTCTCATCCTTTTCCTTTTCAGATTTCTTTTCACCGCTTATGATTATTGAATCCTCTTTCAGAGTTACTTCAATATCATTCAGCTCCATGCCAGGAAGTTCAGCTATAATTTTATAAGATTCTTTTGATTCTTCAACATCAAATACAGGACTGAATCCTTCGCAACTTGCACCTCCGAAAAGTTCAGAAGCAAAATTATCTATTTCTTTAAGAAAATCGTTGCCACTTTGGTTTCCAAATAACGGTAAACTGTTTAATCTGTTTCTAATTAACATGTTCATTTTAATTTCCTCCTTTGTTGAAAATTGAACTCTGCTTTTTATATAGCAATGCCCATGCCAAAAAAGAAAAATAATATATATCTATCTCATAATAAAATTGTTATATTAAATTAAAGAAAATTCGAAAGGTGTAGAGGGCGAGACACAATGTCGCCATATGCTTTGCTTTTAACGGCCTTGACTCAGCGCCACTTTGTCACTTATCTGAGATTAGCAGACTTTTCCCAAAGTTTTTCAGTGTAAGTTATGATTAACTATTAACAGGAGTTAATGGAATATTAGAGAAGGTTTTCAGCCTTAACAGCTCGGTATTTTCTTTTTCCTTCTTTCTTGAAATAGATAGCATTGGAGGGACAAAATGATACACAACGCATGCACACTTCACACTTTGCATGTTTTACTGCAACATTAGCTTTCAATTCAATATTGTTTACCGGACATAATTTTACGCAAAGTGCACATCCATTACATTTCTTATGGTTGATTTTAATCCATTTTCCAAACATTTTCCAGGGCAAAGACCAGGATGAAGGTAAATACATAAGATAAGAAAGAATAGGGATTCGCCGCCATTGTGCCTTATCACGGCAGAGTTTCTCAGCGTACACTCTTACAGCCTTTAATGCTTTTTCTCTTTTGAAAGAACTTTTTATGTCAGAAGGTATACTGAATAAATTATTAGGCATAATAAATTCTGCAGCACCTATACAATTATATCCTTTTTTCTTAAGAACTTTCTTTGCCGGGCCGACAATACCACCAGAAAAACCAGCCAGTGTGTCAAACATAAATATATCTGTTTTGTCTGTTTTAGGAAGTTCCTTTATAAACTTCCATACAAAAGGGTAAGTAGACTGCATTGCAACAGGGAAACCTATTCCTATAACATGCGTTTTATCTATCTTTAATGGAGCACTATTTTCAATTTTAAACAGCTTTATCTCTTTCCCATTTTTTTCAAAGGTTTCCTTTAACGCTTCAGCAACAAGCAATGTATTGCCAGTACCTGAGAACCAATAAATATCAATTTGCTTACTTTTCATTTATCTCCTGAACTTCTACCTTAAAATTTCCAATTTCAAAGAATATAGCATTATTCCTGGTTATATGCCCTTCCCTTATAAAAAAAATATAAAAAATAACAAATAAATATTATCAAGTTAAACTTACTTTATTATTTTTATTTATACCGGAGGTCTTTTTGGTTTTGGTTTATTTGTGATTTTTTTTACCCTCAATTTTTATTATTATTTTTCGAAAACCATTTCGTCTTGGATATAATAAGGGATACAGTATTGTTTTCTATTAATAAGTTAAAAAGCAAAATTTTATGCAATAAAACATAATAAACAGGAGTCTTATCATGGCTATTTTTGAATATACTTGCAAGTCATGTGGAAAAAATTTTGAAAAGCTTGTTCCGAGAGCTACAGATAAACTGTACCCATGCCCAGAATGCAATTCAGAACAGACTGAAAAGAAACTTTCAGCATTTGGAGGAATATTGACTGGCAGTCCTAAAATATCATGCCCCTCCGCTCCTGCATGTCAGTCCATGGGGATACCGGGGTGCGGCGGCGGGAAATGCCCAATGCATTAATGTTTTAGCATCAGTTATAGATAAAGTTATCTTTAATTGAGGTTAAATCCCAAAAAATAAGTTTTTTGAACATCCAATAATGAACCAGTCTTCGCCTTTGGCTACGCCGAGGCACGGCAAGGAATTTTCAACATCCAAGTTTTAATATAGCCATCATCCACATCTAACCTTCA
>CAZVCD010000255.1:0-2952 GCA_964625675.1 uncultured Victivallales bacterium
GCTCTTCCATGTTTATAATCGTATGTTTTCCAATTCACGACATTATCCCTTTTTTTATTTTAACTGTTCTTTAACAAGAGAAGTAATTATATCTTTCACACGATTTTGATTGGTTTTTGATCCCACTCTACTCGTTTCGGATGCAAGTATATCCTGACAGGTAATTAAAAATCTTTTAGGAGCATTTAATGGTGAAAGTTTTAACACTTTCATAGTTTTGGCGATCATTATACAGCCACGGATGGTAGGTGAAAATTCACATTTTCCGGATTCTCTAAGACCTCGTACAATATTTACAATAATTGCAGCCCGTTCTCTTGGCAGATGTGATTTTGCCTGGGTTATGGCTAGTTCCGTTTCAAAATCAAAATGGTCAAGATCCATTGTAATCATTCTGTCTCTTAGCGCATCCTGACTTCTATGAACACCGGCATACTCTTCAGGGTTAGAAGTAAAAAGAGCCGTAAATTCCGGATGCACCTGCAAATACTGTTCATCTCCGCCACGACCGGATGGCATATCCATCATACCTTCCTGAAGAATAGACAAAAGAATATTATTAGCCTCGGGTCTTGAACGGGTAAATTCATCATAAAGAAGTGTAAAACCATATCTGCAGGCAACTGTAAGTCTGTTATCAACCCACTGTTTATTCATGTTCTCTTCAACTTTTAGAACTCTTGAAACGAACCTGTCCACAACTTTTTTCATTCTGTAACCATGTTCACCGCCAACAAGATCCGATGTTGTAAATTCCGAATCTCCGTGAATCATAACAACAGGCTTCATTATCTTGCCTGCAATATGCATGGCCATAGTAGTTTTACCTGTACCTGAAATACCTCTAAAATGCACAGGAAAGCCGGCTTTAATATAAGAAAGTGCTCTATTCGCTATATCTTTTACATATGGAGTTTCCACGAAATCCTGCATAGGCGTTGGTTCTAGAACTGTTGACATTTCATCTATCATTTTTCAATTAACCTTTTATATTTAATTTATATTTTATATATCAATAAATAATTACAATACCATTTTTCTGCTGCATTTTGGACAGAATTTGTATTTATCAATATACATATGACGTATGCTAAAATCACAATCCTCATTTGAACATTTAATATCAAGAGCCTGTCCACATTCTGAACAGAACTGCTGATTGCCCGAAGTTGACGCACCACATTTAGGGCATTTAAAAGCCTGCATAATATCTCCTTATAATTGTTATCAGTTACCAGATTAAGGAATGGAACCGAACCACTCAAAATTACCTTTTAAATCATTAATAATACGATTACACTCTTCCAAATCTTTTCTAATTCCTTTTTCTTTCTCTATAAAATTATTCCTGGCTGAAATATATTTTCTATAGGCTCTCAATCTTTTTTGAACATACTTGTTTTCTATTTCATTTTTATTCATTACTAATCTTTCCAGTACCACCACATTTTAAACAGTAAAGGCCACTGTGTGCTGCTCGTCCGCTACCTTTACAGGTCGAACAAACAACCAACTGCCCTTTCCCTAATGTAACAAGTCCTTTCCCAAAGCACACAGTACAGGTTAGGCGGGTTCCAGGGTAAACTCCTGCACCATCGCAATAAACACACTTAACCGCATGCTCGCTTACTTCAACAATCCCAGAACCTTGACAAACCTGACAGGTCGATGATTTAGACAATAAACGAAACTGATCTTTTCCTGTTCCTTTACAGAAAACACATTTTTTTTTCATCATCCCCCCAAAAAAATCATTAACCACCGGTCTTCGTTCTCGCTATCGCGGAACTTCGCCACGACAAGCAAAAAACGCAAAAAAGTCACAAAATAAATTGTCTAAGTAATAATACATACAAACTACACTTATTTTTATGTGATTTCTGTAGTTCCTATTCTTTTTAAGTTTTTCTATATCATTGAGCTGTTTCAAAGAGCAAGTCCTATAGGGTAGAAGGCCCTATAAGACCAATGATATCAGGAAGTTTGTTGTTTTTTTGAAATATTTTTTTTCTCATAAAAGCTCTGCGGCGGGAAATATTTACCGTCAACTTTTCTTACTTTTCCTTCATCAAGCATGGCTTTGGCAATTTTCCCCAGCTTAAGTTTTGATACTTTAATGATTTCCTCCATTTCACCGACTCTCAGTCCTTCGTGAGGATTTTTTTCAATAAGCTCAAGTATTTTGTTTTCCAACGATACAACCAGAGTTTCACTCTCAGGCTTTTCTTCAATTTTCTCAACTACTGAATATTCGACTTTAGGCTTTTCTACAACGGGTGCTGCTTTAGCTTCTTCCTTAATTGCTTTCTTTTCTACAATCGGCACTGCTTCAGCTTTTTCCTTAACTGCTTTCTTTTCTACAACCGGATTTTTTTTGGTTTTTGGTTCTTCAACTTTAGACTTTACAGCTTTTTTGGGCTTTTGTGGAGCCGGTTTTGCTTTCGGCTTGCCACCACCTCTGATCATATTAATTATAGCATTCCATTCATCAGCGTTTGCTTTTCTGTCCGAGGAAAATTCATTAATAAGTTTTCGTGCGCCTTCCTGAATATTATTAACATCCTGAATATTAGTTTTAATTGAATTCTGAATATCTTTCAAAAGTTTATTGAAATCCTGCATGCGCATTTTCTCATCTTTGCCAAGCGCAGCCTTAACCTCCGCCGCGCTATCTGCTACTTCCCTCTGAATACGGGAAATAAAGTTGTTGAAATCCTTCATGCGGAATTTTTCTGAATTCCCCCGGTTTTTTTCTGAATCGTTAAGCATAGAGCGAAGTTCAGTAGCACCGTCAACTATGCCTTTCTGAATACGGGAAATTAAATCGTTGAAATCCTGAAGACGGAATTTCTCTGAATCACTTAGCATGGCATGAAGTTCGGCAGAGCTGTCGGATATTGCTTTCTGAATATTGTCCATCATATTATTGAAATCAGCAAGACGGTTTTTCTC
>CAZVCD010000255.1:3052-4204 GCA_964625675.1 uncultured Victivallales bacterium
GCAAGACGGTTTTTCTCAGAGTCGCCAAGCATTGCGCGCAGAGCAGCAGCAGCGTCTGTAATTTCTGTTTTTATGCCACCGATCATTACATTGAAATCCGCAACCCTGACATTTTCATTTTTCCCCATATCTTTACGGAATTTGTCAAAGTCTTTTTTCTGGTCATTAGCCATTTCTTTATGTTCAGCCTTGAACCGCTTTCTCATTTTGTCCGTATCTTTGGCCATATCTTTGGTTTCTTCGACAATATCATTGATATCTTTTATTCTGTTTTCGAAAGATGCCACGATACTTTCAGCAATTCCTCCCAAACCTGTGCTAATCTTCATCTTGCATACTCCTTAATTTTAAGTTTAGTTTTAAATGTTCAATATATTCGTTGCTTGATGCTCGATGCTCGAATTTATGGAATCGAACATCGAGCATCAAGTAACTATTTTTTCAATTTTCTTTCAGCTCTTTCTCTGCCCAGTCTCTGTGCTGTTTCTTTCCAATCTCTAGCTCTATCCTTTATTTCGGCTTTTCTTTCCTGGCGTTCTCTTCTGAAGTCCTTCATCATATTCCGTACATCTCTAATGCGTACTGATTTCTCCATTTTTAAAAAATTCTGCAGAGTTTCTCCCATTATTTTATATTCTGCTTGAAAATCCCGCAGCATTGTCTGAACTTCTTTTTCACGGTTTTCTCTGTCCGCATTAATATCATTAAGCATTTCTCTAAAATCATCAATCCTTATTTTTTCATTAGAAGATAATTTTTTCTTGATCGTTTCTGCTGCTTTTTTCTGTTCATTCAGGAAGTCATTTAATGTGATTTTTATCTCTTTTTCTTTTTCATCATGAAATGGGATCATTTCATCTACGATACTGTCGAAGTCTTTTTTCCTTACGGATTTTTCTTTGGCGAGTGAATCTTTCAGAGTATTATTAGCAGAATCCCTTTCTATCCTGAATTCGCCTAGAATTCGGTTTGTGCTATTAACCATAGTACTGACTTTATCAATACTTGATTCATAAAACCGAAGCACTTCCCCTGCAATGCTCTTCATATTTTCAGCAGCCTGATTTTCCATTTCTTTTCCTTTATCAACAATGCTGTTTGCATTTTCTGACGATTGTTTTTTATTATCTAAAGTCATATTTTCGTTGCTCG
>CAZVCD010000256.1:0-4158 GCA_964625675.1 uncultured Victivallales bacterium
TTATCTGTTATATAGGAACCGACTTTTGTATTTGCAAAAGTTTCTAAATGATTAATAAGACCTGTTATATCTTCCTGTTTAATTTTTTCCAACCGTCCTATTTTTTTTAATAAAATATCATTTCCCCGAGTTAACGATTTTAATGCCTGTATGTCAATCATATAATCCATAATGTTATCAAAATTTATTGAAATCTTCTTATATTGAAGTATCTCAATTGTTGTTTGCAATATTGAACCTGCTAGAGTTTTGTAATGGTCAGAGCTCCAATCGTCTTTTATTGACATTATTTTATCTTTTAGCTCAGTATAATCTCCGACAGCAAATGGATTATAATTAACATAATTATCACAGTTAAAACCGTAAAAATTATCCCCTGCCTCTTTCGCTAAATTTCTTATATATGGAATATTCTCATTTTCATCCGGTTTACCGTCAACAATAATTAAAGGAATTCCATGTTTAATTGCTCTTTCATAAATAGCACGTAAACTAACAGTTTTTCCTGCTCCGGTCATTCCAACAACAAACAGGCCTCTTCGTAAATCATCATCTTGCATAATTACCGGCTTTCTATCCTGAGTAGTTACACCAAAGACAATTCCATTTTCATTAAAGCTTTTCAATTTTGAGAGGGCAATATTAACAGCACGATTATTTATTGGCTGGCTAATTCTATTACGTTCATTTTTATCATGCCGTGCTTTTTCTTCAATTGGGTCATAAAATACCCAGTGGTCAATAAGTACAACTAAGCTTCCGATAAATATCGAAGCAACAACTACAATTGAAATGTTAGCTACAGCAAAATATAATATCCTGTAAAGAGTTTGAGTTAAGGGTACTTTTAATAAATTGCCTATAACAAATTTATTGAATTCAAAAGCATATCTAAACTTAATATTTTCAGATATAAAAAATATAATAAATAAAAAACCAAATAGTGCAGGAGTTATCAGTCTGAACTTTTTTGCGTCTCCAATAAACGGAAGTACAATATATTTCCATAGAAAATACATTATAAAGCTAACCATTCCTATTGGTATATTTCCACAAAAAATAATGATCCAAATTACCCCAAGCCCTTTTAAAGCATTACTTTCATTTTTTGTCTCAGACATACCGTAACCCCTATCTATTTAATTAAAAATTTTTCGTATGTACTCAAATTAATATCCAAATCTGTCAGCTTAACTACCGATATGTAATCAATTTTTTTAAAGAGCTCTTTTAGTTTTCGATAAGTACCTGAATTGCAAATATAAATAACATTTGAATATTCACTGTGTCTACAGTAGAAATCAATAATTGAATTGTAGCGTTTTTTTGATTTTACATGTAGTTCCAATTCTATTGCCACAAGATTAGATTTGAAATCTCCTTTATAAAACACACCGTCTGGTATGTGTTCTCTGTTATAATCATGAAATTTATATTTGTATTTTTGCAGTTCTCTTTCAGTAAAAAAACTATGATCCCAGTATTTATTTTTAGATAAATATGTAATTACTTCATTACAACACAAATTATGATACAATTCATGCAGCTTTATTCTTCCAACAGGTAACTCAAAAACTTTTGAAGCTACTCCGGAAATTTTTAAAATATTTGGAGCTCCTAAAAGAATCTTTTTTTCATTAACATAATCCAAAGTCTTTAATGCCTTTATCCTCCTATATGAAACTGTCCTACCAAGATTAAAATATTCCTTCACCTGACCTACTGTAGCCACTCCAAACCTACCAATAAAATCAACTAACTTTCTATCTCTATCTGTCAATACATTCATAATAATTCCTTTCTATCGTGCACGAAATTTGCAGTTTTTGTTTAGGTTTAACCACTTCCACGTTAAGGGGGAGTGGTTAAACCTAAACAAAAGGCTGTTTTCAGCCGTAACTGCTTAATAACGTGCACGTTAAATATTTTCACTATATGCATTATAAAATTCATAATTAAATCCATACTAAACAATCAATCATCCCAATGCCCAATTTAGAAAATCTTTAAGCAGTCCATCTGCCTTTAATGGAATATCATGAATTATTCTATAATCTCTGCTGCTTAAATAATTTTTATCTTCAATAGTCCAATTAGGTTGGTTTATAAATTTCTCAAAATCTGTTATAAAATTGTTACTAAGAGATAAGTAGTCTTCTCTTTTTCTCGACAGTTCATTAATTTTCTTATTCTCTTTAAGCTCTTTAGCATTTTCTTTTTTTTTGCTGTAGTCATAAAAAATTTTGGCATCTTTATAAAACTTATTACGAATCAACCCCCCCGTATTTTTTATTTTATTTGATTTAGATATTTCCCCTTTCAATTGATTGTTCCAATAATAAAGACAAATATCCAGACCTATATCTTTTGCCAAGTTGTCTGTATTTCCTGTCCACCCAAATTCTAATAATTCTTTATGAAGCTTCGTTATTTCTGATTGATTGTTTATATCATTATTTATTATATTATTATTGGGTGTACTAAATGGTGTATGGGGGGTATCACCTACTGAAGGTATAGGGGATGCACTATTTAGTACCGGGGGTATACTGTTTAGTGTACCCGGTATAGAACTAGAATCTGAATGTTTATTAGGGTTGGAAAAATAAAGCCTGTCAACCTTTTCCGTGAGGGCAAAAAGCGACATGTTATTTTTGAAAATTTTTCTTCTCAAGTACCCATATTGTATAAGCTTATCAATATACCTTTTAATTACTTTCTTATTATTCAGGTCAATAATAGGCACTTCTCTTTTGATTAATTCATAATTTATATATGTATACCTCTCTCCCTCTATTTCCGTTCTGAATATTTTTTTGCTGTTACAATTAATAAAATCAACAGCAAAATTAAGAACAGCAGCCTCTTTGATATTGATGTCAGGAGTTAACTGCATTAACGCATACTGATTTATAATAATATTGTATTTCATAAGGAAATTATCCTAATTCAGAATTTTAGATTTTGATCTAGGCTTTTTATATACTTTCTTTTTCCTTTTTAAAAATTTATCCAGGTCTACAGGATCAAACACTATTCGTGAGCCTATTTCAATAACAGGTATTTCACCGTCCTTTACAATTCTGTATAATGTTGTTCGGCTAATATTTCCTATATAAGCAATAGCCTCCTTTGCTGATAAATATTTATTGTTTTCTCTCTGGTGAGATTGTGGTTTATGAAAAATATCCCAATCTCCGTACGGGGCAATCATTGTCTGAATTGCCTGTTTGATTGTTTCTGGAATTTCTTGATGTTGCATTATGTTCCTCCTACTTGTTAAGGTGTTTCTCTTTGTTTATGGTAATTAATTAACAATTCACCTTGAAACATATCAATCAGGTCATATATATTACGTCAAAGAACACTTAAATATTACCATTCATGCGTAAAATATTTTTATAATCATAAAATATATGAGCAAAAGGCAAATATTATGAAATGCGGTTATGGAGCAATATTGAAGAATGCAAGAGAAAAGGCGGGATTTACTCAAACAAGCCTGATTGAAAGTATTAAGAAATATTCAAAAATTGATATTTCAAAAAATATGATTTCACATTTTGAAAGAGAAATAACAAAACCTGACCTTGATATCTTAATACAGCTTTCCAAATACCTGGATTTTGAAATAAAAGATTTATTTGAAGAAGAAGTATTTATTATTATGAGAGATTTGTTTGCTGATTTTAAATACTGTCTTTATAAAGATCAGCTGTCACCTAAACACAATAAAATGCTCAATAATTACTTGATGTTGAATCTTGATGATCAAACAACTGTTAATAGCTTAATACAATCGCTGGCTGAAAAAAGCGATTATGTCGGCTGGTGTGTTACTTTGAAGCTTAAAAAAGAATTAAGAGAAGCTTTTATCTCTGATTTATCATTAAATCCAGATATACAAATAATCAGCCATGGTATTCCATGCGGCGGGAAAATATTTCTTTTAGTAAGTGTAGATGCTGACTCGTTTGGAATTAAAATTAAAACAAAATTCAAAGATGAATTGTCAATACGTCAAGCCATCAATAATATAATAACCGGCTCAAACGTAAAAATCTTATCTATGTCTCTATGGGATAAAAATAATAAAGAATTAAAAAACTGGGAAAAAGGATTTGAGATTTATAACTCAAATTAAACAAGGAAATAGCT
>CAZVCD010000257.1:0-4121 GCA_964625675.1 uncultured Victivallales bacterium
TAAAAATGGTCGGGGCGAAGAGATTCGAACTCCCGACCCTCTGGTCCCAAACCAGTAGGCTTTATGTTTTTATAGACCTATAATACTTTTGGTTAATGACAAATACATAGGTTTCATGCCTAACTTAATATTTTATTGTTTTTGTTATTTTTGATTGATTTTGGTTAAAAGGTATGATACCTTGGTATGATGAAAAAATAATCATACTCTAAACTAGGATCAATGATATGCCTAAAACTGAAATTATCAACTTTACGAAAGAAAATATTACTAAAGTACCGCTTACTAAAAAAGGAAGAAAGCTATATCGTGACAGCAAGGAAAGATATTTATTTCTATTTGTTACGTCAAAAAGTAAAGCATTTTATTTTTATAGGAAGTTCCAGGGTAAACCTATCCAAATTCATATTAAGTGCCAAACTATACCACAGGCAAGAGCTAAAATTGCTGAATATAATGCATCAATTGCTAAAGGTATAAGTCCAATTCAAGAGAAAAAGCAGAATCAGGAGGCTATTCAAAATGCTCAGACTTTAAAAAAAGTATTTTCTATATATATAAGTAAAAGAAAAGACAATAAAAATAAACGTGAAGATATATCTAAATTCAATAAATACTTTTCCAAACTTCATGAGAAAAAACTTGAAGACATTAGGACAATTGATATAGAACTAGCTCTATCAGTAATTACTGAAAAGCCCTACTTATTTAATAGAACCTATGAATTAATAAGAGCAGTTTTTTATTTTGGAATCAAAAAATTAGAAATTGAAACTGACAATCCATGTACACGGATAAATAAGAAAAAAGAACACGCCAGGCAGAGAATACTAAACAAAGATGAGTTAAACAACTATTATAATGTTTGTCATTCATGGTCTACCAGACCTGATAAAGCTATGCATAGCGATATATTTTTAATGCTTCTTTACACTGGGCAGCGGTTAGATAATGTTTTGTCTATGGAGTTTCAGGAAATTGACTTAGTTGCAGAGACATGGACTATACCCCCTAAAAAAACTAAAACTGAAGAATATTATAATGTTTTTCTAATACCTGCAGCACTCGAGATCATTAAGCACAGATACAGCATTTTAGTGAATGAATATGAATATGTTTTCCCCTCACCTAGAATCCCTAATACATATATAAAAGAAATTAAATGGCAGTGGCGCAAGTTCTTAGAAGAAGCCGGTATTACTAATTTTACTCGTCATGATGTTAGAAGAACAGCCGGAAGTTTAATCTTAATGAAAACAGGTAATTTAAAACTAGTGCAAAAATTTATGAACCATAAATCTATTGAAACTACTGCACGTGTATATGCACATATTTGGGAAAGTGAGTTAAGTGACAAAATCAGCGGTGCATTTCAAGCTACACTTCCGAGTTAATAACCTAATAACCTCCAATATTTAAATCAATACTACTCAAATAATCATCAATAAAAATCTTCGTTGTTTTTGGTACCATCCAGGACAAAATAAAAGGACTGTCTATAATCAATAGTTTATTTTTTATATTTACAAGTAGATGGTACGCCACTGTAAAAGCTAATAATTTTTCAGGACTAGTAAATAATGTATTTAATTTTTCAGAAATTCCCGATTTATTAATCCCCAATATTTCCATCAAAATTTTTCTATTCCCTGATAACTTTTCACGGAATAATTCATTTGAATTTTTACAATATAATAGATAGCTTTTAGTAAATTTAGCTATGTTAATTTCAGGTTTATATTTACTCATCATATTATCAAATTTTTCACAGTAATATTTAAATTTTTTCATTTTAGCACTTTTTAGTTTTCGTTCTTCTGATTTAGTAAGGTTAAAATCATGTTTGCAACTTCTACATAAGAACGACCTCGCTTTTTCAGTTGCTTCTATATTTTCTTCGTAGTTTTTAATAGTATCTATATTTGGATTAATATACTTATCTGAAAGTTTACTAATTTCAGAACTGTCGCATCTTGGACACTTGTAAGAATATGGTTCAATATCATTTAAAATCTCAAGAGTTCTTAAGCCGTTATAATTATTGTGACCAGTACTCAGAAAATCTGCAAATATTTCTATTTGCTCCTTTATCTTAAGAAAAGATTTAGGTAGAGGTTTTTCATAATAGTAAGCAACTATATGTGCAGTCAAAAATGATATTTCTGTACTAGATAACCTGTCAAGTAAATCATTAATTCTGGAGGGTATTTTTACCCTAGTAGCAAGACTAATATCTGATAACAATTTTCCACGTCGAATGCTCTGTCCTTTAATTCTTAATTTAGGAATTACAATTAAGTCAGTTTTTCCATTAAGTATTACTCTCCAAAGAAAAACTTTTTCTCTTTCCTTAGGAATGACAGGTATCTTTAACCGCTGTTGACAAAACCAATCAATCACTGAATCTGTTTTGAATAGCTTGTGACGACAATTTTCCAGAAAATGATACATATTAGCATTTCTTTTGGAAGTCCTCTTGGGCACACCTAAAAGTAACTCGATTGATTCATATGAAAGTTTATCTTTAAGTATTTCCTTACTGCATAAATTATGGTATTCTTTGATTTCAATTTGAAGATTTGTTTTTACATTTTCTGAAAAGTATTCAGTTTCAAATTTAGCATATAATTTAGCAAATTTTCTAACCAAATCTCCGTTAGTATCATCTCCACCTAATTTCTTCTGAACTAAATTAAAGAAATATATTATAGCTTTTAGTTTATCCCTTTCCATTAACGCCTCATATCAATTAAGTATGCCAATAATGCTTTTTACAGAACTCTCCCTTTAAAGTAGTAGCAAAAGCTTTAAAAATCAACAACAGAAAACAAAGGAGTTCAAAATGGAAGAGTTTATGAAAGTGTCTCAAAAAGACCTAGAAAAAATTGCAGGGATGCCTGTCGCAACGCAAAATTATTTACGATGTACCGACCCTGATAAATTGCCCCCGTCCTTTAAGCTAGGTAAACGCATTTATTACAATAAACCAGATGTCCTAGCCTGGATTGAATCTTGCAGAATGGGAAGAGCAATCTAGTGAACATCAAGAACAGATGTATGGAACAGAATTTCAATATTAAATCAGAAAAGCTGGAAGAGCAATATAGGAAATGTTCAAATGAAAAATAATAAACGGATGACTATCCAAAAGTTCGAGGAATTAACCGGTCTAAAAATAGCTTCTCTTTATCGATTCGTAACCCAAGAGCTTATGAACCAGATTGATGAAAAAAAAGTTTTGGTCAAGTCTGAATTATTTGATAAAATTCCGGAGAAAAAGATTGTTGATAAGGGCGGCAACCTCGAAGCTGAATTTATTCTTTGGGATGGGAAAGAGGTATCTCATGTCTGTTAGATTAACTCGGACCCAAGCTGTCAAAACTAATTGTAGGCTGTGTGACTGCGAAACTTCCACTGAATATCTTAAATGCAACGATGTACAATGTCCTCTTCATAAATATAGGTTGGGAAAATTTCACCGAGGTAAAGCCGGAGCGATCCGAAAATATTGTCTTTGGTGCATGGGATGCGACCGAGGAAAATATCGTACTCCAACATCAGAGGTTAAAAATTGTCCCTCAGGAGACTGCCCTCTGTTTATTTATCGGATGGGGGATGAAGAAAAGTAATAGAATCAATTTTAACGCTAGAAACATGGCTCTCAGACACAGTTTCAGACAACAAAAGGCAATGAGGGTATTTGAACACAGCTTTAAGAGAAAACTCTCTTATTTCAGCTACAAGAACAGATAAGTGGCGAAGTCCACTAATAATGATAGGAAGTAGAATGTTTCAATTTGTTTTTGAGGCTAAAACAACGAAATCCACTAATAGATAGAGGTAGAGGTAATGTGGTAATATGGTGGTTATGGATTGATTTATAGGAAGAATGGATTGGAACACTTTTTTTTTAGGGGTATATGAAAAGTAAAATAGAATATGTAAAATTTAGTTATCGATCTACGATGTTGACTGCCGATATAGATAAGGTCTTCACGCTCTTGCAACCAACTTCTCGAATGAACGGTAAAATAGAAACCAGATTTAAGTACGCTCTCGGCTGTTTAATGGCAACGATGCACCAGGCTTATGAACAGGATGTTGAGATGTCTGTATCCAGT
>CAZVCD010000258.1:0-4087 GCA_964625675.1 uncultured Victivallales bacterium
TGCAACAAAGGCAACGTCTTATCTTTCGGAAAATAATCTATCCTTATCCGTTATATGGTTTTTTTTATTATCATAAATAATGTTCACTCAATTCCATTTCAGTTCTAATGAAGTGTCTTGCTAGTTCTCTTAAAACATGTGCTGCAACATGAAGTTTTTTTAGTTTTTCATAATCATCTGGATCAATATTATGGGGATCACCTGCATGCGCTACTGCGTGACGACACGTGTCAGTTATATAATTTTTGACTCTTTTATTACCACAGTGTTCTTCAAAAGTTTTTATTATTCTTTTATCTAAATTATCACGGATGATTGGATAATTATCTTCAAACCACTTCTTCTTATCTTTTTTATGCCATATTTCTATTACTTTATAATAGGAAAGTACGGCATAACTGACAAGAAAGTTTTGTTCTGCGTTTCGTCCTTCTCTGTATATGGCTATAGCCTTTCTAATATCAGGATTTTCCAGTTTTTTGTGAAAAAATCCCCAGTGGTAAGCCGTACAAAAAGCTAAATTCCGCTTTGATACAGGTACAGGAATAGGATTTCCAGACCAACCATCTTGGAGTACTGCATATTGATTATCACACCAAGTTAATATACTCAAAAAACGGTTAATTATGCTTATTGCTTGTTCATTCGTAACTTTATTCTCATAAAGGTCTATATGGATTGAAGTTGTGTTTTCTCTAGTTTTAGGCATAAGAACAAGTTTATACCCTTCAAATTCAACAACAGTTTCATGTTTTGGCCATGTTACCTGGCAATCAACGGCCATATTTAAAAAGTAAGAATTTCGTGTTATCCCTAAATATTCTTTACGTTGTTGTTTTTCTAATTCCTCATCTGTCTCTGGTTCATCTGGATATTCTGCCGGTGGCATAGAAGCTTCGTATTTTAGTCTTTTTTCAATAGATCGAAAAAATGAAGGATAAAAAACAATTTCATTTATTACTGAAGATATAATCTCTGAAGGCTTATAATTCTTCTCTGCACCTTCACGTAACAATGAACAAGCATGACTATCAACATAATATGCTATTTTTTCTTGGTCATCAGATAAATAATGAATAGCTGTTCGGCAATGACTATTAGTATAAATTTCACTGTCTGAAACAGTTACTTTTACTAAACTTTCAAGTATATCTTTTTCGTTCTTTAAAAGAATTTCCAAAGCCTTACAAAATATTTCTTCTCCATGAAAAGAAGCTTTCGCTCCACCAACTGGTTTTAATTTTTTTAATATTAACGCTGTATGCCCAGCATAACCAACTTCAGATGAAATAATTGATAGTATACCCGATACAATTTGTGCATACGTTAGATGTTGTGAATTTCGTACTCGACCTTTTGGCAAAAGGCCAAATGAACGTAGGCTCTCAAAACGTTGGGTAACATGACCATGCGACTGATTTGAAATACCAAATTTAGATATTTTGCTTTCAATTATAGTTTCAAGTTCTCTTGCTATCATAATATAATTTTGTTTTATTATATATTTTTTATCAAAAATGTTTAGACTGTTAAGTCTTATATAACGTTTGAATTCTCCGGCCGAGCAGCGCGAGGTTCGGAGCAATGATTTGTTAGGCTTTTTACATTGTTTTTCTTCTCTTGAAGGCTTTTACATCACTGGCAGAAAGGTCAAACCATTCTCCACCTTTTCTTTTATCCTTAAATCTTTCATGCCAATATTTTTCTATCCCAAATGGATCATCTGTCTTGATTTTGTGAATTAGCTCAAGCTTTTCTGGAAGAAGAATTCTGAGTTCGAATTCTCTTCTTTCTGCACAGTTACTTTTTCCTATTTTAAAATATTTTCCTGATTTCATTAGATATACAAAACCATACTCTAAATTCTCAGTTTTTTCCTTTTCTTTCTGTCGGGGTTTTGCTTTAGCAACGGCTACTCTGCAGATGTTAATAACTTCAGTTTTCATGTCATGTGTTTCGCAGTAATTAAGAACTGCTTGTATAAGCTCTGTTTTATTTCCAAACCTGGAAAAGGTGTTGTGGGTTGGAAAGTCTTTATTTTGATGCCCTTTTAATCTTCGTTCTGTGGATGTAGGGAAGTGCCCAAGTTCTAAAATTAATTCAATCAGTTTTTCAATTAAATAATCATCAGGATAGGAAGTTTGAAATTTATTCGGATTATTGTAACCTGCTTCTGATATAGCCTCTCCCCAGGTTGTCCAATATTTGCCACACCAGTCCCATTGTTTGATTCCAGTTTCGTTCTGAAATCTACCCATTCCGAGAGGAACACCATTGTTTTCTTCTGTTGTTCTCTTTATTTCTGAGATGATATGTTCTTTGTCCATTTTTTTCTTTCTTATGCCTAACATTAATTCTATATATAGTTGTTTTATCTATCCCTGTGTAGTTATTTCTAATATATCTTATTTTTGAGTATTATACAAATTGAGTTGAAAAAAGACAAATAAAGATATAAAATAGTTCAAATAACTATGTTATATATAATATAGATTATAAGTTTAAATAATTAAAAAGATAATATATATATACATTTAATAATGTACTATAGGTAGGAATAATTATGGTAAAGCATATTGAATTTAATGATTTTTTGGTGCAGAAATGTAATATAAAAGAAGAGCATGTTAAATATCATGTCTTCTGGCTAAATGAATATGTAAAATACTGCAACGAGAATGAATTAAATCTACAGCCGGATTTCATAAAACAGTACTTGCAAATACTATCCAAAAGGTATGAGGATTGGCAGGTTAAACAGGCAGAAGAGACGTTGAAATATTTCTTTTATTTTCAAAGTGCCAAAAATAGAAACTATATAGAAGTTAGAGCTAACTATTCAAAAGATTGGTTAACTCTGTTTAATGAAACAAAAAATGTAATAAGATTAAAACATCTTTCATATTCAACAGAAAAGATTTATATAAGCTGGATAAAAAAGTTTTGTTTATTTTTAAACAGTAAACCGGTTAATAAAGTCACGACTGATGATATACGTAACTTTATATCCAGTCTTGCAGTTGACAGAAAAAGATCAGCATCTTCACAAAATCAGGGTTTTAATGCATTGATATTTTTATATAAAAATGTAATGCACAAAGATCCCGGCGATTTATCATCAACAATAAGAGCTAAAAGTGGTGTAAGGGTACCTGTCGTTATGACGGTAGATGAGTGTATGAATGTCATAGGCCACCTTGACGGGATTTATAAATTAATGGCAAAAATTATTTATGGTGGTGGTTTGAGGCTTGCTGAATGTATAAGACTGAGAATACAGGATATAGATTTTGAAAGATGTGTTATAACTGTTCGGAGCGGAAAAGGGGACAAGGATAGGGAAACACTATTGCCCGAATCAATAGTTGAAAATCTGCAGATTCATATTGCAGAAATTAGACTTTTATATGATAATGATAGAGAGAATAGAGTTGAAGGTGTAAATATGCCTGAAGGCCTGGGGTATAAATATAAAAATGCCGCGACAGAATGGAAATGGTTTTGGCTTTTTCCATTAAAAAATTTAAGTGTAGATCCGAGAACAGCACTTGTGAGAAGGCATCATGTTCAGCCTATAAGCCTTCAAAAACAGGTTAAAAAAGCGGTTGATGCTGCCTGTATAAATAAAAGAGCGAGTGTTCATACATTCAGACACAGCTTTGCAACTCATCTACTTGAAGCAGGATATGATATAAGAACAATTCAGGAACTTCTTGGGCATGTAAATGTTCAGACTACTATGATTTATACTCATATAGCTAAAAGAAATAAACTGGGTGTTATAAGTCCTCTGGACAGTTAATGAATAAAAAAAGAAAATTTCAACGCAAGAGACGCTAAAGAAAAAAATATTTATTGAGCATCCGCTCTATGCAGTATCTAAGTCAGTTTAATTCGCAGATAGTCTAACCTGATAGTACTTAAACTAAAAAAGTATTAGGGTCATAGCATCTTTTGCGTTGAAGTAAATTTAGGAGTGACATGATAAGGGATTTATTAAAAAATAAAGCTTATAGTTATTTATTTATTCTTACTATTGCCTGTGCGATAGGGTTTCAGGGATGGAGAACGCTTATAAATAATTTTG
>CAZVCD010000259.1:0-4075 GCA_964625675.1 uncultured Victivallales bacterium
AATAACGGAAGAATAGATCTTATTAACGTATTGCACAAATTGTAACAATAACTTAAAATTAAACTAAGAATCACAAGAACTTACCTATAATTATAAAGCAACTAAGAAGACGGAGGAAGAGTATTTTGATAAAAAGTTTATTTCGCACAAAATCAATTTCCAGGATCAAGGCTGAAGCTGAAGCTAAAGGCGGCCTTAAAAGAGCACTGGGCCCTGTTTCTTTAACATTTATTGGAATAGGTGCAACACTGGGTACCGGAGTATTTGTATTAACAGGAATAGAGGCTGCGGAATTGGCCGGGCCTTCAATTATAATATCATTTGCGCTTGCCGGATTCGCAGCAGCCTGTGCTGCTCTTGCATATGCAGAACTGGCTTCTATGGTTCCAATATCAGGAAGTGCATACACTTATTCGTATGCTACTATTGGCGAATTTCTTGCATGGATGGTAGGATGGAACCTTATTCTTGAATATGCTGTAAGTCTTGCCGCGGTAGCGGGCGGCTGGTCCGCATATGTTCATGGTCTACTTGCGAATATATTTGGTAGGGAAATATTTCCTGTTTTTCTTTCTGGCCCGCCCGCCATTTTTGGAGGAAAAACTGGTTGCGGCTTTGATTTACTGGCTGTTTTTATAGTTCTTGCAATTGCATGTCTTCTTTCTCGAGGTGTTAAACAAAGTGCATATATGAATAATATAATGGTTCTCGTTAATCTTTCAGCAATACTGGTTTTTGTTCTATTTGCAATTCCAAGTTTTGATATTAAAAACTGGCACCCTTTCTTTCTTCCAAGCTTAGGCTGGAAAGGTACTGTTACTGCTGCCAGTATAGTCTTTTTCGCTTATCTGGGGTTTGATGCCGTATCAACTACCTCAGAAGAAAGTAAAAATCCTCAAAGAGATTTACCTATCGGTATTATTGTTTCACTTGTTGTCTGTTCGGTGCTTTATATGTTGGTGTCTGGACTTCTGACGGGTGATTTGCCGTCTGAACAACTTAATACAGCACAACCCGTAGCCTATGCACTTCAGGTTCTCGGCTATAGATTTGGTGCTGCTGTAGTTGCAGTTGGTGCCCTTTTCGGACTTACTTCCGTTATTCTAACTGTTATGTATGGACAAACCCGTATTTTTTACGCAATGTCAAGGGACGGTCTGATACCGGCAAGACTTTGTAAAGTAAATAAAAAGACTCAGGCTCCGGTTACTGTAATATGGATTACTGCTGTATTAATCGCGCTTATTGCCGCGTTAATGCCTGTTTCTGAAATTGCAGAAATGTCTAATATAGGGACATATTTTGCATTTTCAACAACAGCTTTAGGAGTACTTATTTTAAGGAAAAAACAGCCTGATTTGAAAAGAAATTTCAAATGCCCGTTTGTCTGGGTAATTGCTCCAGTCGGAATATTTATGTGTGCTTATTTTGCAACGAAACTTGGAAATATTACATGGGAGAGGTTTATAATATGGTCAATTATCGGTATTATAATTTACTTCTCTTATGGAAAGCGTAACAGTGTAATGAACACATATAAAGAAGATGAGAAATAATCAATAGGTTTTATGATAATTTTAAAAGACATTCCATTTGGGCTGGACTTTGAAGTTTTAAAGGAGAAACTTCATATAAAACCGAATAGTGGTTATAAGCAATGTTTGGAAAACATTATTCAGGCTGCTGTCAAAGTTGCCAGCCCTAAAGCTGTCTTTAAAGAATCATATATAGACTCAAAAATAGATGATAATGTCATTATCAATAATATAAAGTTTACCAGCAAAACGTTAAGAAAGAATCTTGATAAAGTAGAACGTGTTTTTCCTTATGTTGCTACATGCGGCGTAGAACTGGATAGAGTCAAAATAAATAATAATGACCCGGTGGAACAATATATTCTTGAGTCTATTAAAGAAATAATTCTTTTAGACTGTATGGATTATTTAGAACGATATATTTGTAAAAGATATGGAATCCAGCAGACAACTTCCATGAATCCCGGTTCAAGTGATTTGTTCGTATGGCCAATAGAACAACAGAAAGAGTTGTTCTCGCTATTTCCAAATATCAATAAGGCAATAGGAGTAGAATTAACTGAAAATTGTTTAATGATTCCGAATAAAACCATTTCAGGTATAAAATTTCAGTCTGACACAGACTTTCATAACTGTCGTCTCTGTGAAAGGAAACAATGTCCATCAAGGACAGAACCCTTTGATGAAAAGTTGTTAAATGCAACAATGAAATCAATGAATATTCAGCACAAAGAACTATGAAAAAAATCATAATTAGAATTTCACAACTAAATAAAACGCTTAGAAGCGAAAGTACTCTTTCTTTATTAGAAATACTGAACAGGGAAGAGGTGATGACCTATGCGCCCTGCGGAGGAAAAGGCCTCTGCGGAAAATGTAAAGTAAAAGTAAGTGGAGATATTAATAGCGTAACTGATGAAGAAAAAAAATGTTTATCTATAGAAGAAATCAAAAGTGGTATTAGGCTGGCATGCAAAACCTATATAAACAGTGAGGCTGTAGTAGAATTAATAGAAAGCAATAGTGCTAATAACTCAAAAGAGAATATTAAAACAGTAAAGCATTATAAAATTAACAGCAAAATATCAAAAACTGTTATCAAACCAGAACTTTCTTCACTCAAGCATAATTTTTCCATTGCAGAAGGTATATCAAACAAGTTAACTGATAAAGAGATAGATATAGATTTTGATATTTTTGAGCAGCTTGCTGGTACGATTGACTGCTCAAAAGAGCTTACTGTTACACTATACGGTAATAAACTCATAGATATTGAAAACGGGAATACTGAAAAGACCAAGTACGGTGTTGCAGTTGATATAGGTACAACAACTATAGCCTGTTATCTAATAGATTTAAGTACTGGTAACCAAGTCGGTGTCCAGTCCATGCAAAACCCTCAGGCAGGATACGGCGCTGATGTTATATCTAGATTAAATTATTGTATAGAAAATAAAGATGGTTTAAAAATATTGAGCAAAGCAGTTAAAAATGCTGTGAATACTGTGATTAAAAAAGCCAGTAAAAAAGCAAGCATTGATAAAAAAAATATATACGAATGTATTCTTGTTGGAAATACAGCAATGAACCACCTTTTTTTAGAGTTAAACCCTGTTAGTCTTTCAGCGCTGCCGTTTAATCCCGTAACCAAAAAGATGGTTACGAAAAATGCTCAATCGGCAAATATTAGTAGCATCAATCCGAATGCCGAAGTTATATTTCTTCCTAATATAGGCGGATTTGTCGGGTCTGATATAATAGGGGATATGATAGCTGCTGATTTAAAAAACTCAACAGAAAATGTGCTTTTAATAGACTTAGGAACAAATGGTGAAATAGTACTCTCTACTTCTAAAGAGAAATTGGCCTGTTCAACCGCAGCCGGACCGGCTTTCGAAGGCGCCAGAATAAAAAATGGTATGCAGGCTTTTAGCGGAGCGATAAATACAGTTGGTTTCAATGGTGAAGATATATATTTTACAACTATTGATAATCAAAAGCCCAAAGGTATCTGCGGTTCAGGGCTTATAGACATTGTTAATGTTTTTTTAAATGCAGGCATTATTTCCGAATCCGGTAGTATTATGGATCCAGAGAACATAACCAATAAAAAGCTAAGTGACAGAATATTGGTAAACAATAAAATGAAGGAAATAATTATAGCTTATGAGAATTATACTGAGGATAAAACTGCTATTACTATCACGCAGAAAGATATACGCGAAATCCAGCTTTCTAAAAGTGCTGTCAGGAGTGGTATAAATATACTACTGAAACTGGCTGGTATAACATATAATGAAATAGACAAAGTTCTGCTAGCTGGTGCGTTTGGTAATTTTATAAGCAAAGAAAATGCACAGGGGATAGGCCTGTTCCCTGATATCCCTTTAAGTAAGGTTGTATCAATAGGCAACGCAGCGGGGGAAGGTGCAAAAATGGTGTTGTGTAATAAAAATTTAATTGATAAAGAGATTGAAAACTATACTTCAAGCACCAGGCATATTGAGCTCTCAACCCACCCTGATTTTCAAAATGAGTTT
>CAZVCD010000260.1:0-1864 GCA_964625675.1 uncultured Victivallales bacterium
AGATTTACAGGTAAAACCTCTTAGTTCCCCTCCTTGGAGGGGTTAGGGGTGGGTCATTATTTTCTATAGTTCACATACTAAATTATCATAATTGTCTACTCAGTTTAAGATTTACAGGTAAAACCTCTTAGTTCCCCTCCTTGGAGGGGTTAGGGGTGGGTCGTTATTTTCTATAGTTCACATACTAAATTTTCATAATTGACTACTCTATTAAAACGATCTCTTAGCATACCAAAATCATTCTGTACACCACCTAAATAATCGATAACCCCGAGAACATTAACCTTCCCGTGTTCTGCTATTGTTTTCACATTATCTTTACATATGAACTCTGATGCCTCGACCTGCGGTTTTGTATTATTAAAGATTACACCCTTTAGACTAACCCCGGCATGGCGCAGTATCTGTATAGATAGCAGCGTATGATTTATTGTTCCAAGCCCGGTATGTGCAACAAGTATTACAGGGTAATCTATTGCCTTCATAAGATCTATCATCATTTCATTGCTGTTCAAAGGAACCATTATCCCCCCGGCACCCTCGACTAAAACAAATTCCCTGCATTCTTCAAGTTTTCTCACACATGAGGTAATCGTTTTAATATCTGGAGAATTTTCGGCTAATGCTCCAGCAAGATGAGGAGAACATGCTGGTCCATATCTGTACGGCGACATAAGATTATATTCTTCTTCCGTAAATGTTAATCCAGCGCAAGAAATAGAAAAATCCAGATCAGGCACTTTATATACACCATTCCGCAAAACACATCCTGTTTGAACAGGTTTCATTGGTATAGCATCAACTCCGTTAGAACGAAACAGGTTGAGCAAACCTGCCGTAACAATTGTTTTGCCAACACCCGTATCTGTTCCGGTAATAAAAATACCCTTATGTGTCATAATTTTTATCCATTATAGTTATTTTCTTACAATCAGAAATATACCGAAGGTATTTTTTGTTTTTGGTTTATCCGCAAGAATTTTATTCTCAATTATTCTTATAATTTGCCGAAAACCATTTAGCTTTGGTATATATCTTTGTTTAACGACGACAAACATCTGCTGTTAAATAGAGTACCTGATGTGTTACCGGCAGTAATCCATTATGGAGTCCATATGTATTTTCATAATACTCAATAAGCCGATGAATATCTTTTAGTCCCAGAGGTGAATAGTCTCTATTATGTTGAAAAGTAGCACCGATTTTCTTGAAATATTTTAACACATTCATCCCATTAAAACTGCCATAAACAGTTTCTACTTCACATATCCGTATATCCAGTCCACACTTCATAGCTATATCTGTATAATGCTCCTTGGCCTTATACTTTAGTCCCGGCATGTTATACCCCGACAAAGACTTATAAGACTCCTGCAATTCAAAAAATGAACCTTTTATTGGAACTGCTATTGCCAGATTATCACCGTCTTCTAAAGAAAAACTCAAGTTTTTGAGAACCCCATAAAAATCATCTATCCATTGCAAAACACAGCTTGAAATGATCAAATCATGGTTTAATTCAGGCTTAAAACTCGAAATATCATACTTAGAAAACTTAATTCCTATAGAATTACTCCAACGCTCAGTGCAATGATCAACCATACCAGGGGCAATGTCAATCCCTAAAATATTAGCAGAAGAATAACGGGTAAGAAGCTGTTCTACTACATTTCCAGTTCCACAGCCTAAATCCAAAATATTATTATAATCCTGCTCGACAGGCAATAATTCTACAAGTCTTCGAGCAATTTCCTTCTGCGGTTTTGCCCAGAGATCATACGTCTCAGCCGCATTTGAAAAACTTTTAGTTACCGAGTCTCTTTCTACTATCATATTGACCTTTTCATGGATGCACTATTCAATA
>CAZVCD010000260.1:1964-4057 GCA_964625675.1 uncultured Victivallales bacterium
TTTCAGGTTTACTCTGTATCATAAAATGTCCGGTCCCACCTACAATATCTAAACTCGTATTCAACAACTTATCACTCAAGTAGTCAGCATTATCCGGATTCATAATTCCATCACACTCCCCATGAATAATATTAACAGGGATTCTGACATTTATAAGCTGATCCCGCAAATCACAATTTTGGAGAAACGACAAACCTTCAGTCAATTTATCATTATCTATTTCTAAAGCTCCACTAACAAAATCTTTCCTTAAAGAATCACTCTTCTCAGGAGAAATACCCATAGTTGCAAAATCATTCATAAGCCCCTGTTTATCCGCTTTCAGCCTTAATTTCATAGCCTTCAGCACACGTGTACTAACCCCGGCATACTCCTTATCCTGCACCATTCTTGCTGAAGAAGAAACAAGAACAATCCCCGACACTTTTCCCGGACAGGCAATTGCTGCAGACAAAGCAATCATTCCTCCCAACGACCAACCGACCAATATCACAGGATCATTCAATTCCGCAAGTAACTTTAACAAAGAATTATTGCTAGGGTCGTTACTTAAACATTCCCACCATGGAATAAGATTGACTGGATTATCCAGTTTGTCTGCAATAGTATTCCATATAGAAGAATCCGTTCCCCATCCAGAAATAAGTATTATCTGATTAATGCTCATATAATACCCAGCCCTTTTGCACATTCTTTTATTTTTTCTGCTACTATTTTCAAATCATTATCTGAATGCGCAAGCGAAACTGAAAGACGGAGACGAGCTGTTCCTACCGGAACGGTTGGCGGCCTAATAGCCACAGCCAGAACATTGTATTTATCAAAAAGTATTTTGGAAAATTCCACAGCTTTTGAATTATCACCAACATACAACGGTAAAATTTGGGATTCAAACTTCCCCATTTTAAAACCGGTTTTACACAGATATGAATGAAGTTTTTTGGCTTTTGACAAAAGAATTTCACCCATGTTTTTCGTTTCATTTATCAGTTGTATTGCCGCAGTAGCACTACCTATACATGCAGGTGGAAGACCGGTAGAATAAATAAAGCTCCGAGCTTTATTTATTAAATATTTACGCATTATACTGGAACATACAGCAAAACCACCATATCCACCAAAAGCCTTGCTTAAAGTACCAAGAATAATATCCGGTTGAGATTCAACACCCAGCTCCTTACAAATCCCCCCTCCTCTACCAAAAACACCGACAGCATGAGCCTCATCGATTATTAACAACGCTTCGTATTTTTCTGCCAATGACACCAAATTTCTAATTGGAGCAATATCTCCATCCATGCTAAAAATTGAATCGGAAACTATTATCTTACGCCCGTTAGTTTTTGATTTTTCAAGAAGCATTTCAAGATGCCCCATATCCTTATGTTTGTATCGAAAACACCTCGCTCCACTGAGCAGTACTCCATCAATAAGACTTGCGTGATTAATTTTATCAGCATAAATTTCATCACTCCTGCCGGCCAGAACATTCAACACACCAATATTTGCCAAAAATCCGCTTCCAAAGACTAGGCATGCTTCATTACCACAGAGTACAGCCAAACTATACTCAAGCTCTTCATGTATCTTCAAATGCCCTGAAACCAGCCGCGAAGCAGTCGCTCCACAACCATGTTTTTCCAATGCTTGCCGGCTTCCTTTCTTAACAAAAGAATTAAAGGAAAGGTTTAAATAATCATTTGAAGACAAATTTATTATTTCATTGCCTTCATGAATAAACTTTCCGCCGTTTGAAGAAAAAGGTCTCAAACCACGCATCAGCCCTTTCGCATCAATCTGAGCAAGTTCATTCTCTAAAAATTTTGTTTTTTTTATCATATTCATAAAAATCTCTCTAAAACCAAAGAATTACTGATTTATAATAGCTCCAAGTATTAAAGTTTTTGATTTTTCCCTTAATGCGAACAACTAATTTAGACTAAACGCTTAACACCCACCCCTTTATCCCCTCCAAGGAGGGGAATTTTGTTGTCTACTCTCCATAAAATTTACAGGCAAAACCTCTTAGTTCCCCTCCGGAGGGGAATTTTGTTGTCTACTCTCCATAAAATTTACAGGCAAAACCTCTTAGT
>CAZVCD010000261.1:0-4008 GCA_964625675.1 uncultured Victivallales bacterium
GGCACAGATGCAAAACAGGTTCCATATTTCATCAATCTTAAATTAGTCGAATAAACCGGTATCAAAAGGAAGCAAAACACTCTAGACGGCCGACACCTGAGGAGGGGACAGAGACGTTCGTTCACTGGCCAACACACTGATAACAAATTATTTCCGGCTATTATCAACTGTAGAAAATATCATTGCATATTGCAGGTATTTCCTCGGTTCAGGTGTTCATTATATTAGGAATGTGTACCCAATACACAAAGAGCCTTACAAACTGTCATTTTTCATCCTTCATCTGCACTGTCTAACCTCTCCAACAACGATTCGTCTCTATCTTGCATATAATTATCTGGAGGTGGGACATTATTCTGAGGGTGGTTTGTGGGTGGATAATACAATAACCCGAGTTGTCAAAGGGTTACAGAAAAAAAAGCCTCTCGAACAATTTTACTTGTTTTTGAGGCTAAATATGTGGTACCTGGGGGGGGACTCGAACCCCCACATCCTAAAGGATAACGGATTTTAAGTCCGTTGCGTCTGCCATTCCGCCACCCAGGCATATTTTTAATGAGCATTAAAATATACTTTATTAGTAAAGATTCAACTTCTTAAACTAATAAAAAATAATAAATTGAAAGTAAACCTCAAAGAAAAAAGAGGTTTACCAAAGCTATTAGTATCTATAATGTTCTGGTTTGTATGGACCATCCTGAGAAACACCAATATAGTCAGCCTGTTCCTGTGAAAGTTTAGTCAATTTTACACCAAGTCTACCAAGATGCAAACGAGCAACTTCTTCGTCCAATTCTTTACTTAAACAATATACGCCAACAGGTTTTACATTTTGCACTAGGTCTATCTGTGCAAGTGTCTGGTTTGCAAATGAATTACTCATTACAAAACTTGAATGGCCTGTAGCACATCCTAAATTAACCAAGCGTCCACCAGCCAATAGGTATATTGCATGTCCATCAGGATATAAATATTTATCAACCTGAGGTTTAATATTTATTTTTTTAATACCAGACCATGCTTCCAGCTGAGCAACCTGAATTTCATTGTCAAAATGACCTATATTACAAACAATTGCCTGATCTTTCATTTTTGACATATGTTCAGCTGTGAGAATATCTTTATTACCAGTAGTTGTAACATAAACATCAGCTTCAGAAAGTGCATTTTCTACAGTTGTAACTTCAAAACCTTCCATGGCCGCCTGTAATGCACAAATAGGATCAATTTCAGTTACAAGAACCCTAGCACCAAAACCGCACATTGATTGTGCGCAACCTTTACCAACATCACCATAACCACAAACACAGGCAACTTTACCAGCAATCATAACATCTGTTGCTCTCTTAATACCATCAGCCAAAGATTCACGACATCCGTATAAATTGTCAAATTTAGACTTTGTTACAGAGTCATTAACGTTTATTGCAGGTACTAAAAGTTTCCCAGCTTCCATCATTTGATATAAACGATGTACACCGGTAGTTGTTTCTTCGGAAACACCTTCCCATTCTTTTACAACATTATGCCATTTTGTAGTACTTTCCGAAAGAGTTTTTTTCAGGATATTGTTAAGCTCCTGCTCATCTTCTCCACCGGCAGGAAGATCAAGTATTGATGCATCATTTTCAGCATCATAACCACGATGAACCATCATTGTTGCATCACCACCGTCGTCTACAATAAGATTTGGGCCTTTACCATTAAAGTTGAGAGCCATTTTTGTGCACCACCAGTATTCTTCCAAAGTTTCACCTTTCCAAGCAAAAACAGGAACCCCAGCAGCAGCTATAACAGCAGCAGCATGGTCCTGAGTTGAAAAAATATTACATGAGCACCATCTTACTTCAGCACCCAGATCTACTAGCGTTTCGATAAGCACTGCAGTTTGAATAGTCATGTGCAGACTGCCCATAACTCTTTTGCCAGCCAATGGTTTTTCTTTACCATATTTTTTACGAATAGACATTAAGCCCGGCATTTCTTTTTCTGCTATTTCTATTTCTTTCCTACCGAAATCGGCAAGAGATATATCAGCTATTTTATAATCCATGAGATTTTTCCTTATATATTAAAGTTAACACACTTAATATAATCTTTTTTTTGTTTTTAGTACAATCTATTTTTTATCCATATTATGGATTTAGTTTTTTACGAATTTCAATCCACCGTTCATCCGGGATACAAGCCCCCATAATCTGAACAACTTCAGAACCGAGAATTGCCCCAAAGCCTCCTGCCTTCTCCAATAATTTACCACTTAACGCTTTACTGCCGGTATACGCATACAGGAAACCTGCCTGCCAAAGATCACCAGCACCAGTTGTATCTACGGCCTTGACTATATCAGCACCGACTCTAACTTTTATATCGCCTGCTTTAATAACCGCGCCATCTTTGCCAAGCTTCAGCGCAACAACATCGCAACATCCATCCAGTTCTTTAAATATATCTTCAGGGTTCTGGCTACTGCAATAGGTCATAGCTTCGTCTTCATTACAAAAAACTATATCTACATATGATTTTAATAATTCAGGTAGTATATCTTTAAATTGTTTAACAACTTCAAATGAGGCTAAATCTATGCTTACAATTAACCCCTGTTGTTTGGCAAGTTTTAAGATTTTTTGTATATATTCACCTCTATACTGAAGAGTATAGCCTTCGACATGAAGGTGAGTATATCCGGCAAAATCTTCAGCATTCACTTCATCCGGAGAAAGAGTAAGCGCAGCACCAAGATATGTTCTCATAGTTCTTTGAGAATCAGGAGTTACTAAGCTTAGACATTGCCCGGTCCTAACACAGTCACTTATTTTAAACTGGTGGACATCTCCTCCGGCATTTTTATAATTATCCGTGTAGAACTTCCCTTGCTTATCATTTCCGATTTTACCCAAAAAACCGGTAGAAACACCAAGTTTAGTTAGAGCCAGTATAGTATTTGCAGCAGAACCTCCGGGAGCCATATTAGGAATAGAAGACGTTTTGCGAAGTATTTTTTCAATAACTGAAATATCTACAAGTTCCATACCTCCTTTTTTACCATCTATGTTAGCAAGAAAAATATCTTCAACACTAACAAGAACATCAACAAGAAGAGAACCAACACCTAATATTTTCATATTTCAGCCTATTTATTTTGTTATATTTAATCAGGTGTTTCCAAAAAAGTTTTTTGGAAACACCGTGTTAGGTTTCAAGTGTTATATAGAATTTAAAACTAATACTATAATAAACCATGCTTTTTAGCAGCTTCTTTAAGAGCATCTACTTTATTTGTTTTTTCCCATGGGAAAATATTTCTTCCAAAATGCCCATAAGCTGCTGTCTGTCCATACGACCAACCGTTTTCCTGAGGATGCTTTAGTCCCAATGTTTCAATAATTGCAGCCGGTCTCATGTCAAATACGTCACGGATTACTTTCTCAAGACTTTCGTCTTTTTCAATTATTCCGGTTTTATATGTATCAACATTCAGGCTCAAAGGTTCTGCTACACCAATAGCGTAAGCAACCTGAACTTCACATTTTTCAGCAAGTCCTGCTGCTACAATATTTTTAGCAATATAACGACACATATAAGCAGCTGAACGGTCTACTTTTGAAGGATCTTTACCAGAGAAAGCACCACCGCCGTGTGAACCTACACCACCGTATGTATCTACAATAATTTTACGTCCGGTTAAACCTGTATCTCCATGTGGTCCGCCTATTTCAAAACGACCTGTTGGATTAACAAAATATTGTACATCATCATTCATAAACTGAGCAGGAATCACTTTTTTAGCAGCCTCAATAACAACCGTACGAATATCTTCGTCTTTTGCTTCAGGAGTATGCTGATGAGAAACTACAACAGTTTCAACTTTAACAGGTTTTCCACCAACGTAGCGGACAGAAACCTGGCTTTTAGAGTCAGGACGTAGGAAAGAATATTTTTCAGGTTGTGTATGACGTAATCTAGCAAGTTCTTCAACTATTTTATGTGAGAAAACGATTGGAGCAG
>CAZVCD010000262.1:0-3990 GCA_964625675.1 uncultured Victivallales bacterium
TGATAAAAGTTTTCTTTTGCTCTGTTGTCAAAAACTGTATCACAGTGAGCCACGCCGAGAATACTCCCACCGTTGTCCCAAAAGATAAAACCATTATCTTTTATCATGTTTTCTGTTTCTGCAAGGCAGAGGCTTTTAAGTTTACTAAACATTGTATCCCCTCCCCTTATGCGACTAACGGTTGTTTTTCGTAAATTACGCTTTCGCACTTTTCACAGTAGGAGCTTCCGAAAAACTCAAAGAGTTTCTTTTTTCTGAAATAATCTCCGCATACTGAGCACCGTTCGTATTTATTATCGAGACAAATACTGCAAAGGTGAACCTCCATATTATTATTGAATGCTTTGTGAAGGTCGGTGATTAAATGATATTTTCCGCAATCATTGCATTTACTGTAATTTTCAGTTAAACAGGTATTACAGACATTAGATTCTGTACTCTGAATGTACTGAACATCACTTTTCCAATGATTGGTTTCGCAACACTCGCAGAAGGTGTAATTATCCTTAAGGCAGTTCTCGCATACGTTCCTATTACCTAATGCTGATAAAATATTATCCGCTTTCTCATATACTCCGCAGTCATCGCATGTTTCGTAGCAGTTATCAAAACAGCCTTCACATACTGTTTTATCGTATATTTCTATATACCTTGAATCTCCTATTATTATTTCTCCGCAGTCATCACAAAAGAGAATCTCGCCGGTAGTTCCGTCACAGTTGTTACAGAGATAGTCCATGCCGTCAGAATTATTTGAAACAGTTATTGTATTAATCGCAGTTGATTCATTGGCATATCTGAAAGTATCAAGGAATGGATATTCTCCTGATGACGGCTCGTTAAGGTCAAAACAGAAGCTTTTAAAAGTTTCCTCTCCGCAGGGCAGATTGTTGTGTTCCCTTAAATGAACTGTTTTGTCTTTGTAGAGGTTTTTTATTTCACTGATAAAATCCTCTCTGATATTAACGATATTTGAATAGATGCGGTCAATAAAAATCTCGCCCTCTGCTACATGCCATATTAAGGCTCTCGCCTGACTGCTTCCATAGTAATATTTTGCGAGCTGTATTTTTTCGGGATTTTCTACATAAAGAGAAAGGAGCTGTTTTATTGAACTAATACTGCCCCCTGTCATACATGAAGTATTGCCAAAACCTTCATGGTATGCCTGTGCTATGGCAGTACCGCTTACAGCTTCGAGTTTTGTATATGTAAAGGGTTTTAAAGCTTCCTGACATACAGAGTTAAGTTTATGGTCGGCAAGTTCGGATGTATTAAGTTTTAGCTGTCTTCGTACGTATCTCTGCAAAGTAGTGGTTGCTCTTCTATTGTCATCGTCAAAAGATGTTTTGCTTTGAGCATAGGATATGCGACCTTCTCTGTCTGCTGATAAGGCAAGCCCCCTGCCCTCTTTTTCTTCTCTGTCCCATATTATAGGAGCAACCTTTTTTAACTGTTCTAAAATCTTTTCCTGTCTTACGGCAAGTCCTGCATTAAAAGTTTCTTTCCATTCGCCCTCAAAAAGTACCTTTTCCATTTCACAACCCTTTCATTTTGATTATTTCTTTGAACAGAGCTGAGATTGAGCTTGCGGATTAACACCAAAATCAAATCTTAATTCTGTTTTTCGTCAAAGGCTGTCGTAATCCGGCATGGCGGGGCAAAAAGAAGGACTTTTAGTGAAGCGGTTGTAATTATTTTTAAATGTCGAACATGCGGGGTCGGGAATAAATTTTTTAAGGCATTTATAAAAATTTTAGAAATAATTACAAAAAAGGACTGCTTTTCTGCCACGGAAACGATGGAATCGGTTCTTTTATGAAATGCATTTCAAAAAAAGAAAGAATGTCGGATTTGTCAGCTAGAAAAACAGAATTAAGATTTGATTTTGAGGTGGCCCTATAGATGGATCAGGCGCTCTTTATTATCAAAACACGAAGCGAAAGAGAAGTGTTTACGGGTTGGGTTGCAGGGGTTTTTTGGAAATTCTGCCGAGAAATCGCTCGGCGGAAAGTGAAGAAAAGGGCTGCATTTGGGAATTAACAGCAAAAAGACAGTTAAAAACCGGAAAGTATGGTGTATTATACGTTTTTGAAGTATTTAATGTTTTCTTAGTTTGAATCAAAAAACAACGAAGGAGTTTTTAAATGTCAGAAGCAAAAGGATTGAGTAAGCCTGTAAAACTAAAAAAAGAACTGGCTGAATTACTGGGAGCCACAGAACTTTCACGGACAGAAATAACCAAAAAGCTATGGAATTATGTCAAAGCAAATAAGCTTCAGACAAAAACAGAAAATGGTACACCGGAAGGCGGCGGAAGATTTATTGTTGCTGATGCCAGGCTGCTTTCTGTTTTCACAAACACAAATACAAAAAGCAAGTCCGGAAAAATTACCGACTTTACTTCTCTCCGGGAAGGCCAGACTATTAATATGATGCAGATGGCTGCAGTAGTAGGAGCTAATGTAGAATAGGGTTTTGTAAATTTCTTACATTTAGGCCCGTAATGCGGGCTTAAGTGTAAGGCTAAGGTATTTCCAATCCTTGTTTTACTCACATAAATTATGTATAGAAAAAATATTACTATATGAAAAGGAGTTAGCATGATATCTAAACACATAGATGAGATTACTGCAGATGATATTAAAAGCTTAATCACAAATTCTGTGCGTGAATCAAAGACATTGGAATATAAACAAATATTACCTGGTGGACAAGATAAAGATAAAAAAGAATTTCTTGCTGATATATCTTCTTTTGCTAACTCATCTGGTGGTGACATTATTTATGGTATAAAGGAGGCTAAAGATGAAAATGGAAAGAATACAGGAGAAGCTGAAGAAATAATCCCTATAGAGGGAGTATCTATTGATGAGGGAAAACTAAAAATAGAAAGTATGATAAGAGATGGAATAGACCCTCGTATTAATGTAAAAGTTAAAGAAGTAACTGGCTTTGATAAAAATGAAAAAGAATTTGTTATTATCGTTCGCATACCAGAAAGTATTTCATCTCCACATATGATTACATTCAAGGGAAGTTCTAAATTCTATTCAAGAAACTCAGCAGGAAAATTCCAATTAGACGTTGATGAAATTAAAAATGCCTTCCTCGCAACAGATTCACAATCTGTTCGCATTAGAAACTTCCTTCAAGATAGATTATCAAAGGTTAACTCTGAGGAAACCCCTGTAAAATTATCTTCAAAGAGTTGTTTTGTTTTACATGTAATTCCTGTAACTAATTTTCTAAATAATGTGAAGTTAGCTGTTTCTTCCTTTAAAGAACAAATTCAAAAGTTTAAACCAATAGGGGGTGGGTGGGATTCATGTTTTAATCTAGACGGATTCTACACATATACGATGCAAGATAGTAATGGAAAAAGTAAAAGTTATTGCCAAGTTTTTTATAATGGAGCAATAGAATTAGTTTATTCAGGTATTGTTTCTCGAGACAATTATAAAACTATAGCTAGTACAAGCTATGAAATCAATATCCATAATGCTACCCGTGATTATTTTGAAGGATATAAAAAGCTTGATATTAATTCACCTATAATTCTGTCTGTAACTTTTTTGGGCTGTAAAGGCGTTTATTTTCTAGTTAATCCAACGGTTAGCAGTGATAATAAACCTCCATTAGACCGTAATGTAGCTATAATGCCTGAAGTGATGATTAATAATATTGATGACAACTTAGCAACTATATTGAAACCTGTTTTTGATGCTACATGGAATGCCTTTGGCTATCCTAAGAGCTATAATTATACTGATAATGGTACTTGGAATGTTAGAGTTTAAATGTAAGAGTCAAAACTATACCGTGCTAGTTTTTACACTTACAAATGATGCAGATGGCTGCGGTAGTAGGAGCTAATGTAGAATAGGCTTTTGTCACTAACTTACATTTAGGCCCGCAATGTGGGCTTAAATGGATGAATTTTTATATAATGCTTCAAGTTGTTATAAATATTTTTTTAATTCTTGATTT
>CAZVCD010000263.1:0-3982 GCA_964625675.1 uncultured Victivallales bacterium
ACTGCTGAAGATATAGTAAAAGAAGTAGAAAAAACTATTAAACGAAAATAAAAATTTAACATCACTTGCTTCGCAGGGCATTTAAAACCCCACCCCTACCCCCTCCAAGGGGGGGGGACTAAGAAAACCAGCCAGGATAAAAAGTAGAATTCCCCTCCTTGGAGGGGGTAGGGGTGGGTATTCCCCATCTAAAAAGGATTCTATCTATGTAAACAAAGCCCGCCTTCATCTTATCTGGGTTTTAACAGTAGAGTCCCATTTTTATTATTTATTTCCATATGGAAATAGTGAAGAAAATTTAATCCCAAGAGACCAAGTTTTGGCTGCCCTGGGATGTCTAATACCAAAACTTTAATATTGTTTACATTACATCTATCCAATGTAATGGATTTCAGGACAATTTCTCTAGCATTTTTAACACCCCCGGCTGTTGATACTTTCGTTACAGGCGCGTTTTGATCTATTCTAATACCAAGCGCTTTAACAGTAGAAGTTGGGATCGTAACAAAAGACGCCCCGGTATCAATAACAAAATTCTGTTTTACCTTTCCATTAATTATACCCTGGACAGGAATATGCTTTGAACCGGGTGTAAACCTTATAACAATTTTACCCGCCTGTCCTTTTAACTCAGATATTTGGTTTTCCAACAATTCTATTTTGTCAGAGAATGAGTCTGGATAATTTATTTTGTCAAGTAGAAGTTCTGCCTTTTCCCAGTTCCCTTGTTTCAATGCAATCTCAATTCCTGCAATATTAATTTCTGGATTGGACGGAAACTGGACTTTAGCAAAATCGTAAATACTTTCCGCACTGTCAATATTATTAGCATTAATCTGTTGTGTCAGCCATTGTTGATATAGCCTGGCAACCAAACTGTCTATTTTATTTTTGTCTGAAACATTGGAGTAGTGAAATCCATGCTGAACTCTCTCTACAAACTGAATAGCAGTGCCGTAGCCAAAGTTTTTTGAAGTGATATATACCATACTAATTAGTATCTGAACATCTCCCATATTTATCAATACATCAGGTGTGAGAATTTCCGCCAAATCCTTATCGTAGCCTTTTTTAGATAATTCTGTAATTAAACCCTGCACTACTTTGATTATGTTATTATTTTTTAGTTTATCGGAAATATTCTCAGCAGGAAGAGCAGATGTAAGACATATGCCTTTAGATATTAATACCAGGCTTTTAAGAGGGCTAGACTCTTTTATTGATAAGGCTTCTTTAAAGAGTGCTTCGCGAGTGCCGGCCGGAAACTTTTGCTGTGCAAGCTTTTCATCGTTGCGATAGAGTGTTGTAGAATCAGCTAAAGAAACAGCTTGTGTCTGTCTTGTCTTCTGTAATTTCTTATTTGATTCTGCTCTAGGTAATTGAAGTGATATAACTTTAGAATATTGTTTGGGCTTCCCGACTGTAAAATATAAAAAAACAACAGCAAATAGAACAAAAAAAACACAGATGAGGAGAATAATAATATATTTTGCTTTTAGTGTATGCTTTGAAATATTGGGGGCGCTAAGTGTCACACCGCAATTGATGCAAAATTTAGCTTTATCATGATTATACGTTTTACATTTTGGACAGCGCAATTTTATTTGACCTATAATACAAACTTTATTTCTTTGTGTGCATTAAACTTAGTGTAAATATTCTGCTTTTCTTCAGCTGACACAAGAGTAAGTTTTATTTTTAAACTGATATATTTTCCAGTTCTGCTGGTATTGGAATCCGAAACAGTGAAGGACCGGCCTTTCATCACACTGTCTACAATATCAGACATAGCCTTTTTATCCGAGCCAATAATTTTAATTGTCCATTCGCATGGATATGTGATTTCAGGTTTTTGAGTATTTAAATTTGCCATAATGTAATATTAATGTGTCCCTAGCATGCTTACATATGCAGACTCTGCTTGTACTCCTAGCTCCCTGCCTACTTCTTTCCCATTCTGAAAGACAATAACGGTAGGCAGTGTTTTGATTTCATATTCTTTTGCTAATTCATGGTACATATCTATATTCATTTTAGCTACTTTATACTTTACGTCTGGCTTGTTAGAAATACGAATGATAACATCATTTATCATATCACACGGTGCAGACCAATCCGCATAAAAATCTATTAGCACAGGTGCTTTGTTATTCACTAGTTTTGTAAATTCTTCTGATGAATTAATATGTATGATATTAGCATCTTTAGGTTTTTTCACAGGTTTATCTGCTGCCGCGACTGTAGATTTATCTGTTGGCTTTTGCATAGTTTCCGAAGTTATCTCGGAAGGTGTAGGTGTTGCAGCAGTAGCATCTACAGCCTGATTTTTCAATACCTTGCCGGATGGCGCAGCTACTGATACTTCACCTGCTACCTGCTTTGTCTCTGCGTTTGCTGAAGGAATTGCCGTTATTATCGGTTCCACATTTTGTCTGACGTCCGGGGTTTCAACTGCTATTACCGAAACAGACATTAAAATTACTGAAGCAAAGAATAAAACAAAAACTTTTTTCATAAAAATACCTTTTGAATTACGGGAATTATGTATACGTAAAAAATAATGTTATTAATTATATTTTCATTTATACCCTATATAATGAAAAATATCAACATCTCTAGCTGAAACTTCACTGTTATTAAATATTAGTATTTACTTTTATATCGTTTATGTTAAACTAAATCAGGATTTGTTTAATATTATTTTGATTTTTTTAGGGGATTTTAATGGTGTTTTTCAGTAAAAAAAACTTAGCGGGTCTGAGCCTGTTTGTTCTGTTATTCATTTTGCTTTCGTGCCCTCTCGTTGCAGATTCATCGCTTATTGGTAGGACACTATATTATCTATACCAACCTATAGCCCTATTTCTTCCACACCCTGAATTGCGCAAAACCATATATGAGACAGAAACTCAGTATTTTAATATCAGAGTAGAAGAAGACAATGCTGGCAGAAAGCATTTAGTTTTCCTTCCGAGAAAAGGTTCCCAAAGCATTTTTGATCCAAATCAACCTGAAAAAATAATCTCAAGCTTTATTAACCATGCTTTTTTAGCTCTACCCGCTCTTGGTCGGCCTCCAGAAAAAGTACTGTTTATAGGCCTAGGTGGTGGAATTATGCCTATGTATATCAGAAGGCATTTCCCTAATACACAGATAGATGTTGTTGAAATAGATAAGGCCATACCTAAAATAGCTGAAAAGTATTTCTGCTTTAAACCTGATCCCAAAATGAGTGTTTATATTATGGATGGACGTGTTTTTGTTAACAAATCAAAAGATAAATATGATGTAATCTTTATGGATATCTATAATGCTGAAAATATTCCGTTCCAATTTACGACAGTAGAATTTTTTAGACAAATAAAAAAGCATCTTACAACGGATGGTGTTTTTGCTGTCAATTTAGCTAACCTTGGAAAGAAAGGATTTATTTCAGCAGAACTAAATACTATACTGACTGTGTTTAAGAACTGTTTTGTCTTAGCTTGTAAAGGAGAAACCAACTATGTCCCAATCGCACTTGCAAATAAAAATATAACATTAGCAGATATAACAAAAAACTGTATTATTTATGATAAAGAGAAACAATATGGAATTAACTTTGAAGAAATACTTACATCTATGATGAATCAGCAGGAACTGCATGATTTGATAGGCCCTTTGCCTATTATTTTAACAGACGATTATGCCCCGGTTAATTTGTTATGAAATTTTTAACTTCTTAATAATAAAGATAGTCATGAACAAAAATAAAAAGACAAAAACAAAATTTATCTTGTATGTAATTGCTTTTTTTTCCGGATTTTCATTAATGGCATATGAAATTTTAGGAAGTCGAGTTTTAGCTCCGCATTTTGGTAGCTCTGTTTATGTTTGGGGCAGTCTTATAGCAGTATTTATGTTAGGATTAAGCATTGGGTATTCAATTGGCGGACGGCTTGCGGACCGACATAATTCATGTATAGAATTAGGCTGCATAATT
>CAZVCD010000264.1:0-2443 GCA_964625675.1 uncultured Victivallales bacterium
TTGCTACACGTTCTTCACGATAATCATTGATATTCATACAACCGGCAAGTAGAAATAAATCTATTATCAAAAGACTCAAAAAACTCCTTTTCATTTATCCTCCATAATGTATAATATTGTATTATTAGTGTTATTTAAAAAACAAAAAATCTTCAGGAAGAAGACAGCGTGAAGTTTGTAACTAATTCTTGATTATATGATATTTAGAATGATGCGTCAATGCAAATAAAGTATGTTTTCAGCATTTTACTCACCTTAGGCAGTAAAAGTCAAAGTTTAGTCTTAGCTTTATTATTTGAGACATTTTGTAAAGACTTGCACAATAACAACATAGAAACTATTCTTTTGAGCATGTGGTGGATTTTGTGTAACCCATTTTTTTTAACAGAAAAAACCTAACATCAATAAAACAAAATTTTGAATTTTGCAGGAACTTCTGTAATTTTTCGTTTTTTATAGTCAAAGAAAACGATGCCTGTTTTAGCTCTAATTACTTCTTTGCCCGTTTTTTGGTTAGAGATTTTATAAAATATATCGCAGCCTAAATTGTTGAACTCTCCTGCAGTTACTTTTATTGTCAATACATCTCCATAAAATCCTTCGCTTTTGTAAACTATGACAGAATCAGACATAATAATTCCGGCACCTTCTACATCCATTTCAGAGTAATTAAAGTTTTTAAAAAAACGGAGTCTGGCTTCGTGAATAATTGAAAGAGCCGAATCATTACCAAGGTGTCCTCCATAATTGATGTCACTTATTCTGACAGGTATTTCAGTTGAGAAAATAAATTTTTCTGGCAGTTGTAGTTTTATCCTTCCCATATTGTATCTTTCTTTTCTCCGCGGTGAATCTTCATACTTCGTTTTTAACGAATGCGGGCTTTTGATTTTTTGAGCATCGGTAAAATGACATTACGCTCTTTATGGATCATTTTAATTAATTTTTTAGGACATTTCACTTCACACTGAGCACATCCAATACAAATTTCTTTATTGATAGTGCATTTATTATTTTTTAATTCAAGAGCATTAACAGGACAATGTTTTATACACAAACCGCAACCGGTACATAAAGAATTATCAGTTAGTTCTGCAACGTAATAAGATTTAATGCAAAGAGGTGACAGGCCTCTGTTGTATCCACTCAGAATGCCGCAACAGTCCCAGCAGCAATTACATATTGCAATTTCAGGCAAGCTTAAATCGTCTTTTCGATGGAAGACCTGATGTATGGCGCCTTTCTTATGGGTTTCGGATATTATATCAACAGCTTCCTGTTTTGATATGTATCGTCCAATTTCATTTTTTACCACATGTCTGGTTGCTTCTCCGATTATAATGCATGATTCACCTGACATATTAAAACTGCAGGGGGTACCTATCATCTTTTTCCATTGTCTACAGAAACAGTGAATTACAGCAATTTTATTTTCATCTCCATATTTTTCTAAAAGTTCAAAAACGTTTTGAGAAGGATAAATTTTGACCGGTTCTACTTCTATTTTTTTGTTTACTTCTAGTTTAGTATGAGTTTTTTTTTCTGGAACTACAATTCGGGTATTTGGTTTTGAAGAGCGCTTAAACTTATGATTTAAATAATTTCGTAATGGGAAAAAATTAAGAATTTTCCTGGAACTGAAATATTTTTCAAAACTTTCAGCAAACTCTTTTCTTTCGTCAGATTCATCTCCGCCGGACAAGTATACTTCAAACCACCCGACAAGTATTGGGGATAAAATATAAGCTTCCTTTATATTTTTAATATTTAGTGAACTTATTAGTCCTTTTTTAAGGATTTCATTAATAAAGGGAGTAAACTGTTTTTCTGTAAGTCCAGAAAATTTTAAGAGCTGTTTATAAGTGCGTGGTTTTGTTTTAATTTTCAAAAGAAAATTTGTTTCCTCTAGAGATATAGCTATATCAAAACATCTTAGCAGATGGCCTGTGATAGGTAGAGGATGCGCATTTTGCATATTCATTAAACTTGCGAGTTTTCGCAGAGTTTTTTTTCTTTCGGAAGATAGTTTGCGATTTGTAGCCATTGTATTTTTCGCTACTCTGCAATACCAATTGCTTCAATTTCAACTAAAACATCTTTTGGTAAGCGAGCAGCTTCGACACAGCTTCTTGCCGGATAGTTTTCTGTGAAAAATTGACCATAAATTTTATTTACTTTTACAAAGTCATTCATATCTTTTATAAAAATAAGAAGTTTAACCGCATTTTTCATACAGCTTCCGCCAGCTTCAAGAACGGCTTTAACATTTTCTAAAGACTGTCTTGTCTGCGCTTCAATTCCATTTGGAACTTCACCTGTTGCCGGGTTGACTGGAATTTGACCAGATGTATAAACAAGGTTATCAATCCTTATTCCCTGTGAATATGGGCCGATTGCTCCAGGTGCATTCTCTGTAGATATTATTTTTCTTTCCATTTAAATT
>CAZVCD010000264.1:2543-3964 GCA_964625675.1 uncultured Victivallales bacterium
AAATTATTTTGCTATGGGGATATTTTTCTTTTGATAAACTCTCCATACCCTTTTTTGCCAATGAAAACATTATCCTTAACAATTACTTTTCCTCTTGCCATTGTTAATATTGGATATCCCTGTATTTCCATTCTTTCATAGGGAGTATAATCAACATTTTGATGAAGGCTGTTGTTTGATAAACTTACTTTCTTGTTAGGATCAATTATTACAATATCAGCATCAGAACCGATAGAGAGAGTCCCCTTTTTGGGATAGAGGCCCATAATTTTTGCTGGATTTGTACAACACACTTCTACAAAACGTTCAATACTTATTCGTTTTTTCATTACTCCTTCTGAGAACATGAGCGGTATTCTTGTTTCAATACCGGGAAGTCCTCCTGGGCATTTCCTAAAATCTTTTGATGCGAGTTTTTTTCTTAAGTTTGAACTAAACGGGCAATGATCTGTAGCAAAAGTTGAAATACTGCCATCTATCAAGCCATCCCATAAAGGAGTTTGATTGGATTTGTTTCGAATAGGAGGGCTACATATATAATTCAAACCTTCTAAATTAGGTTTTTCGTACATAGTATCATCTAAAAATAAATACTGAGGGCAAGTTTCAGCAAGAACATTCTGTCCCTTATTCTGAGCTAATTTTATATATTCTAATCCTAATGCATTAGATAAATGGACTATATAAAGGGGGGCATTTCCTGCCATCTCTGCTAAAAGAATTGCTCTATTAATAACATCTGCTTCACATTGGACAGGTCTGCTTCTTTCGTGATATATAGGAGTTATCTTTCCAGCTGCAAAAAGTTCATTTCTTAAAAAATTAACTACTGAATCGTTCTCTGGATGAACTGTAAGCAACCCACCTTGTTTCTTAAGTTCTCTCATTATTTGGAGAACTTCACAGTCCTCCATTTTAAACCCATATGTAAAATATGCTTTTAAACTTGGGATGCCTTCATTGTTGATTATTGATTTTATTTCACTAAGAATATTTTTGTCAAGATGTTGAAAGACTCCATGAAATCCATAATCAATTACGGCATTACCTGTAGCGTACTCATGGTAAACGTCAACCTGGTGTTTAAGGCTGCACCCTTTAGGACCAAATCCCATATGGTCTACAATAGTAGTAGTTCCCCCACATGCTGCGGCAACTGTTCCTGTGTAAAAATCATCCTGAGATCTTGCAATCCCTATATCTAAATTTAAATGCGTATGGACATCTACTCCGCCGGGAATAACATAATTTCCTTGGGCATCTATAATTTTCGCATTAGAAATATTGATATTATCGGTAATATCTGTAATCTTTCCATTCTCTATACAAATATCACTTTCTATCAGGCAAGACTCTGTAATTATTTTTCCGTTTTTAATTATTGTAATCATTGGGCGTCCACTTATTGCCTGTCTATGTAA
>CAZVCD010000265.1:0-3944 GCA_964625675.1 uncultured Victivallales bacterium
TCTTATGGCGGTTGTAGCTCAGTTGGTTAGAGCGTCTGGTTGTGGTCCAGAAAGTCGCGGGTTCGAGTCCCGTCTACCGCCCCACTTCTTTTAATTTAAACATCACTTATTTCAATATAATCCTACTATTTTAATATCCCAAATAGAAAAAGAGTATACTTTTCATGCTAATCGTATACGATGCTTATGATGCCGTGCATATATAACTCGTTGTATATTAGGCTAATAAATATTTTTATCAGTAAAAACAATGACTTAAGATAAAAAGACGTTTTATTTTCTGTGATAATCTTCCTGTAAATTATAATACCAGAACATTATTGACAATATCCTTGCTATACCTTACAATATTGATTATTATCAAATTAAATCTAAAGGAAGAAGGTTATAATGTTCACACGAAGTAAACTGGCGGCTTTTGGTATGATTATGACATTGTTGGTAGTTAATAGTTATGCATTTACTACTAAAAAAGAGGAAAGAGAAGTAGCCACATATCCATTAATACAGCTAAAAGAGCTAAATGCAGGCGATATATTGGTGTGTGAAGCGGATTGGAACTCATATATCTCAAAGGTAATAAGTTTCCTTACCAGTTCAAGATTTTCACATATTGCAATGGTTTACGCTGTTAATGAGACAAATCCAGATTTGAATTCTTTAGTAGATGCTGGAGCTTCAGAAGCAAGACCGATTAAAACTTCCTATCTAGATGAAAAGAGAAATGTCTATGTTAAAAGGATGCTGCCTAAAACTAAGAATATAGAAATAATTGAAAATAAAATAATATCTACTGCAACAGAATATATGGACAAGGGAGTACCATATAATATGAATGAACTTTACACTCTTGGCTTGCTCCTTGTTTACAAAAAATTTACTTTAAATACGTTCACACAAAAAATATTAATAAAATATTTTAAAAAACTCTGTACTTTTATCAAAGACAAGAACTATCCTGAGAATATGAAACCTGTTACATGTGCGCAATTTGTCTATGATTGTTATTTTACTAGTGGTTATCAGCTGCTTGTTGATATTATTTTACAAAATGCTAATGACAATAGAGAAAATCTATTGTATTTAGCCCTAAAGGCCCCTTCTAAGCCTCAGCATTTGTTGCATTCAAATGTAACAACTGAATCATTCGAAGAACTGGCTCAGGAGCTTCTAAAAGAAGTAGAACTTGAGAAAAATATTCTGAAAAATAGTGATCAAGTTGCAATCGACCCAGAATTGGTATATCAAATTAACGAATTTGGGAATTTAATGTCCACCCCTCTGCATAACAATGTTTCAACCACTCACGGTGGTCTTCTGAACTTATTAGAAAAATCAGAAAAGGAACATTTTGTTACACCGGTTGATATATTTTACACTCGTAATACAGAAATAGTTGGTTTGTTAAAGTAGTAAAAATAGCATTTGGTTTCCTCTTAGATTCAGATTACTATGAATGATGGCCTTATGTGGAAGTTCTACTGTGGTGCAAAGCAATATTTATACATTTTTTTAAATAACTTTATATTTTGTGCCTAAATATTAGCATATTTTACGGGTTCGAGTCCCGTCTACCGCCCCACTTTTCACAACCTCATCCTACCTTTTTAGCCCCAAACTATTTTTTGATTTTTTCTGTTTAAAGTGCAGTAGAACCTCTTTCCCCCTTGCTATAAATAATCAACCCCTAAACCCGTTTGGTGTGTCTTTTGGACTAACGAAGGAATAATTTTTTATTTTTTTAATTATTTTTTGATTATATCAAAATAAATAAGTATAAAAGCACATTTTAATTGTGCGTAAATGTAGGTTCAGTCACTAACATATTCTTTAACAATTTCACTTATTCACTCTTATCAACCACAGAAAAAAGCCAATAACAACCATATCATCTTTCTCAATGAAATCTTTATCCGATGCTATATATTAATCCCATTGTGTATATAATGTGCTATGGATGATTAATAAAAAAACAATTAGCCTACGTTCTTTTTTATTTGATAATAAAGATGTTAGAACATCTTCACTACAAAAAAATCAAAGTTCATGAACAATCTAAATGAATAGATTCAATAGAAAAATCAAGTTTGAAAAAATCGTTAATTCTTGTATAATTATTATTATAATTAGAATGTTGATGTAAAAAATAATAAATTACAATTTAAAAAAAGGAGGAAAAGATATGAAAGTAAAATTATTACTATCTTTTATTTGTGTAACTATAATGTTTTCAACATATTCCGCATTAGCTGTTGGAGGTGGCGTCTTATTTTTGGGCGTTAATAATAACACAAATGAAGAAATGAGTTTCAAATTTATTGATGACAAAGGTGAAGTTATTTGGGCTCCACCACAATCATTTCATCCCAACACGGGATTTGGCATTAATTTAACAAGTGAGACATTTGAAGGATATAACACAATCATATTGAAGTGCATTTCTGAAGATAATGATAGTGATGAAATTTATAATTCTTTAAAAATAGATAAACTTGCACCAAAACATGATAAAGATTTTGCGTACGCTGCTTTTGCATTCGAGAAGCAGAAAGGTTGGATGATAAATGCTCAAAGTCGCATAGGTGAATGCCAGGCAATTGTCTACGATGTGCTTTTATCGGACACCAAATCTAATGGTGCCTGGGATGATAATTTATATGGTTATAAATTATGGATGGATCAAGGCGAGATAAAAGGAGTACCTGTAATGCTTAGAATACAGGGATGCGACAATGGATGGGGATTTGATGAATGGGTATGGGATAGAGATGTTTGTCTAAATAAAATTCAATTAAAATTAAAAGATAAAAATTAAACCTTGTTTGTTTACAAAATCCACTCCGGGGGCTAATAAGTACATTACTTAGCCCCGACAACCTCCAATCTTTCCATAAATTCAAACGATATATTTTATATTTAGTGTCAGATCAAAAATAATACTTAAAAGATTCACTGTAAATAATCATATAAAAAACATTGAACTTTGGTATTTTTATCTAACGTATGAAAACAAAAATATAGCATCAGTAAAAAAACAGTGGTTTTCTCCCAAAAACTATTTATCTTTCGAGAATAATATATCAAATTTTACAATCAATAAGGAGTAAAATGATATGAAAAGGTTTAAAAAATTAACTACAGTCATGTTATCTGTATTGTTTTTGTGCGGAAGCTTTTTAGCATTCGGAAGCAAGGTTAAAAAAAATACTAATGCTCCAACTCCCAAGCAAGGCATTAGAGTGATCAATAAAACACATTCGCCTATTGCAATGATAAAAGAAAGAGGGTCAGAGAGTGATCAAATACATAAGGGTAGGAGAATTTGTATTAACCCAGGAGATAGTCACCTCTTCGAAACTAAAAAAGATCTAAAAAGCCAAAAGGATTGTGGATATTACTATATATTAGATATGGATCAGTGGCATGAGGGTGTATTACATAAATGGAGCGTAGGAGTCGTGGCAGACGCTCACGCAACTTTAAGGATTGAGGATACTGAGAAAATAAAGAGTCGCATCCGTGATTGCATAGAAAAATATATAAGAAAAATAAATTTTCCGGGAAACCAGATAATAACTGAGAGGACAGTAGTATATGGAGGATCACCTGCCGATAAACTCACATGCTTACAGCAGGTAAGGGTAACCCCCGGCGCACCTTATCATCAATATAAGGCACAAATAGATAAATTAAGTTATAGGATAACAGGATTTATTAAAACGCCTAGAGTGGGTGGTCAGGCAACATTGAAAATAATAGATCCGGCTCCGAAGCCCATAATGGGAAAACATTTGTAATATCTAAAAAATTACAATAGCTACACAAGCAAGAAGATATTAAAAATAAAAAATAAGCCTCTTGCAAAACTATAAAGTTTTGCAAGAGGCTTAAATATATCAATATTTTACAATAAACAAAGAGTAAAATGATATGAAAAGGTTTAA
>CAZVCD010000266.1:0-3907 GCA_964625675.1 uncultured Victivallales bacterium
TTTGAACTCAAAACCTATTGGATTCAAATTAAATACTCAAAACATTCGGAGATTTAACTAACACCTAACATCCTAAACCTTAAAGCCTTAAACAATTTTTTCCCAGACACTATGTAGGAGATGGCAAAGGAGCTGATTCTCTTAAGGCTTTTGGTAAATAGCTCAGATATTATCTGGTGATTGCTCAACATTAAAGATGCACTTCAGCTATCAGTGCTACGAACAGGACATCTCTATTTATTTAAAAATAGGACATTTCTAATTCGTATTAACATTGAAAATTGGTAGGTTTTAAGGCTAAAATAATTTTTCTATTGTGGTATTTTTTGACCTTACTCTTATACTGATTTTATTTATACTTACATTTAACTATTAAGTAAGAAATTAGAAATAATCTGTTATAAATAAATCCAGCATTAATAAAAGCATATAGACAGGAGTAAATACAATGAGTGAGAAAATAAATCAAACATATTTAACTGAGCATACAAAGCCATTAACTGAGATAGAAGCAGTTAAAGAGGCTGCAAGATGTCTACTATGTCATGATGCACCTTGTTCTAAAAGATGTCCTGCAGGTACTGAACCTGCTTCGTTCATTCGCTCAATAAGATTTGGAAATTTTTATGGAGCGGCTGAAACCATCCGTAAAGCAAACATACTTGGCGGTGTATGTTCAAGGGTTTGTCCATATAAAAATTTATGTGAAGATGAATGTGCTAGAGGGAAAATAGATGAACCAATAAAGATAGGTTTACTTCAAAAATTTGCGACAGACTATGAACATAATAATGATATAAAAGTTCTTACTCCAATACCATCAACTAAAGGTAAAATTGCAATTATAGGATCAGGCCCTGCTGGTCTAGCTGGAGCTGCTGAACTTGCTATTTCAGGGTATGCTGTAACGGTCTTTGAAACTCAAAAAGTTTTAGGAGGAGTCCTATCAACAGGTATACTTCCTGCAAGGCTACCTAAAGAGATAGTTGATATTGATATACAGCATATTAAAAGGTTAGGTGTAAAGTTCAAAACAAACTGTAAAATTGGAAAAGACATTACATTTGATGAGCTAAGAGGTGAAAATTATAAGGCATTTCTTTTAGCAGTTGGTAATACTGTTCCGAGGCGTCTCAATATTGGTAACTCAAAAAATACTATAGGAATAAATAGTGCAAGAGACTTTCTCCTTGAATCCAAATTGAGTGATGGAAATATTCATATTGGGAAAAATGTTGTTGTTATTGGAGGTGGTGATGTTGCACTTGATGCTGCATTAACAGCTAAATTACTCGGTTCAGAATCAGTTACTATATTATACCGTAGACGCTTAGAAGATATGCCCGCTTCAATTGAAGAGATTGATTATGCCAGACACTTAAATATTAATTTTTATACTAGATTTACACCTAAAGAATATATCACTAAAGATGGCGCGGTTAAAGGAATAAAAGCTAGTGGAACATATACAGAGTCAGAAATTTCTATTGAAGCTGATATGATTATCGAAGCGATTGGGCAGGATGGAGATGATATTGCAAGTATTACAGGTAGTAGTATCACATTAGATAGAAATAAAATAGTAATTAATAACGAAAATGGACAGACAAACATTAAAGATATTTTTTCAGCAGGAGACATTGTTAACGGTGGTGCTACAGTTGTGGATGCAATTAAGCAGGGAAAAATAGCAGCTAACGGTATCAAAGAATTCCTAACGGAAAAGAAAAAAAGTAAACCCAAAATAAAAAGACAAAAATCACTGGAAATTGATTTTTGTGGGGTAAAATGTGAAAATCCTTTCTTTCTATCATCATCACCTGTGGGTGGTAATTATGATATGTGTGCAAAAGCATTAGAGACAGGTTGGGGAGGAATCGTATACAAAACAATCGGTAAATTTATTGCAAACGAATGCTCGCCTAGGTTTGATAATACATCTAAAGAAGGTACTCCCTTTGTCGGTTTTAAAAATATGGAGCAAATTTCAGATAAACCTCTAGAAAAAAACCTAGAAATGATGCAAAAGTTAAAGAAAGATTATCCAGATAAAGTTTTAGTTGCTTCTATAATGGGAGCAAATGAAGAAGAATGGACAGATCTTGCAAAGCTTGTAACCGAAATAGGTGCTGATATTATTGAATGCAATTTTTCATGTCCTCAAATGACTTCACATGATATGGGGTCGGATGTTGGGCAAAACCCTGATTTGGTAAGAACATATTCAGCTGCTGTTAGAAATGGAACTCACCTACCAATTATTGCAAAAATGACCCCTAATATCGGAAATATGGAAGCTCCTGCAATTGCATCAATTGAAGGAGGTGCTAATGCATTGGCTGCAATTAATACAATAAAAGCAATCACTGCTATAGATCTAGATAAATTTGTATGCCTACCAATAGTTAATGGAAAATCTTCAATTTCTGGTTATTCTGGCAAAGCTGTAAAACCAATAGCTCTTAGATTTATTGCTGAAATGGCACAACATGCTAAACTTTCAAACATACCAATAAGCGGTATGGGGGGAATAGAAACCTGGATTGATGCTGTAGAATTCTTTCTTGTCGGAGCATCTAACCTTCAGGTCACAACATCTGTCATGCAATATGGATACAGAATTGTTGAAGACTTAATTTCAGGAGTATCACATTATCTTGATATAAAAGGATTTAATTCTATTTCTGATATAGTTGGAATTGGACTAAAAAATATTATTTCTGCTGAAGATCTTGATAGAAGTTTTATAATTAAAGCACAAATTAATGATAAAAAATGTATTGGATGTGGTCGTTGTTATATATCATGCTACGATGGAGGTCATCAAGCTATACGTTGGGATTACAACAGAAAGCTCCCAATAGTAGATGATGATAAATGTGTAGGATGCCATTTATGTACCAATATATGTCCAGTGTCTGGCAGTATAACATATGGAGAAATAGAGTTTAAGAACGGCAAAAAGGCACATGATATAATTATTTAAAATATTATAAACCCCCTATTTTTTGGAAAAATATGTTTTTGTGCTCAAAAAAATTAAAAAATTGTGAAATGATTCTTTTTTGATAGTTATTAACAGTGAATATTTACTGTATTATTTTTACAAACTCTCTGTATTTTTGCCAATTGGGCGAAGAATACAAAGAAAACCATCAAAGAGAATAAGAATATTAAAAACATTCGATGGGTTCACTTAAACCTTAACACCTAAAACTTAAAACTTTATGTGCTTTCAGCACAGACACTATCTAAAAATATTCCCCTAACGGGCTTTGTTGCATGGCTCGTTATTTTGCCAACATTCCTTTCTTATTCACTGGATAGTTCTTTCGCGTAATTTTATATGATTCCGGCATTCCAAGTGATGTCATAATATTTAAATTGTTGCACGATACCATAAATTCCATTTTTTGACTCTGAATATTTTTGAAGTCAAGCCTGCCGCCGAATATTGTTTTGTATCTGTACATTGTGTTTTCCACAGAGTTACGCTTACTATACACTGATTTTAACTCCCACATGCCCCGCCCCCCCCCTAGAATATATAATCCATCGTTCCAAATACTCCAAAAGCTGCTTCCTGTTAGCTTTCTGCTCATAAAGCCGGAGTGATTTTGAAACGAGTCGCTGTAAACACTCCCTTGAAGGGCGCAGTTTACGCTGTGGCTTAAAAAAATAACCTAAAAAAGAAAAACCTTTTTCAATTCTTCCAGAACTGAATATAGAATTTTAAGAGATCTTCGTAAATCCCACCTGTTTTTTGCAAGAATAACAATGTCATCCTGATAGCGGATATAAAATATATTTCCCTTTTTACAGATTTTTCCATTACATAATCAAGTGGCGAAAGATTAACACCTCCTTGAATAGTGGCCCATGAACGTCTATTAAATCTATAGAGCCT
>CAZVCD010000267.1:0-3906 GCA_964625675.1 uncultured Victivallales bacterium
CGTAATCAAGCATATCAACACAGGTATATTCCGTTATTACTTTTTTTAACTCAGGAACTAGTGTCTCATAAGCTGCATCACCAATGGCAAGCACATTTGCACCAGCTTTTTTCAATTCTACACAAAAACTATAAAAATTTGGTGGAAAATTCGGCGATATATAAATTACATTCATTTATACTTCCCCTTTCTAAGTTTAATATTAATATTTAGAATTCAGGTATAACTGGCAACCGAAAAATACAACTGCCCATACTTTTTCATTATAAGAACTACATATAAATATTTCAACAGTATAAGCCTGTTATATCTCAAGATAAATTTTGGTTTTATCTTTTTATTTTGTTACGCTGTGCCGGGCATAGTTCGAATGAACGACGCCTGGTGACTTAACCTTGTTGGCTATGAATAGTTTAAAAGCAAATTCCTGTACACTAAAAAAAGAGATGTAAAAAGGTTCTATTTCTTCATATTTTTTTCAATTTTTGCCCAGGAATCACGCAATGGAACTGTTCTGTTAAATACCATATTCTCCGGTGTTGAATCCAAATCAACACAGAAATACCCCAACCGTTCAAACTGAAAGCGTTCTCCTGGAGCAGCACTGGACAGGCTTGGTTCAAGATAACACTCCTCGCGTGTTTCCACAGAATCGGGATTAATACTGTCTTGAAAATTGCCTTTTCCCGAATCCGGAGATGGAGTAACAAACAATCTATCATACAGACGTACTTTCGCCTTAACTGCATGTTTTGCTGAAACCCAGTGAATTGTCCCCTTAATTCTGCGTCCATCAGGCGCAGAACCTCCACGGGTTTCCGGATCATAAGTACAATGAATTTCCGTGATCTCACCTTTTTCGTCTTTAACACATCCAGTACATGTTACAATATAAGCATACCTCAGACGTACTTCACGTCCCGGCACCATTCGGAAATATTTTTTCCCTGCTTCTTCTTTAAAGTCTTCACGCTCGATATAAAGGACTTTAGAAAAAGGTACTTTCCGTGTTCCCATACTAGCATCTTCAGGATTATTAACAGCATCGAGTTCATCTACCTGTTCTTCTGGGTAATTCGTTATTACCACTTTAACAGGATTAAGAACACCCATTACGCGGGTTACATGCTTATTCAAATCCTCTCTGATACAATATTCTAAAAGAGAAACATCTATTGTCTGTTCTCTTTTTGTAAGTCCAGCACGATTAATAAACTCTTTTATTGCTTCCGGAGTATAACCTCTGCGTCTCATCCCGGACAGAGTAGGCATCCTGGGATCATCCCAGCCGCTAACTTTTTTTTCTTCTACCAGCTGTATAAGTTTACGTTTGCTCATTACAGTGTATGTAAGATTTAATCGGTTAAATTCAATCTGCTGCGGATGGCATTTAACATCCAATTCATCTAAAATCCAATCATATAACGGACGATGTATTTCAAATTCAAGACTGCACAAGGAGTGAGTAATGCCTTCAATAGAATCAGAAAGACAATGTGCAAAATCATACATAGGATAAATACACCAATCATTACCGGTTCTATGATGCCATACATGTTTAATGCGGTATATCGCGGGATCACGCATATGAATATTTGTTGATGTCATATCTATTTTGGCTCTCAAAGTCATTGAGCCTTCTGAAAAATCACCATTCCGCATTCCGGCAAAGAGTTTAAGGTTTTCTTCAACAGAACGGTTTCTATGCGGGCTTTCCTTCCCCGGCTCAGTCAAGGTACCGCGATATTCTTTTATCTCGTCAGCACTTAAATCACATACAAAGGCTTTTCCTTTTTTTATCAATTGAACCGCGTATTCATAGAGTTTTTCATAGTAGTCTGACGCGTAATACAGGTGTTCTCCCCACTCAAAACCCATCCATTTAATATCACGCATAATTGAATGGATATATTCATCATCTTCTTTAACCGGATTTGTGTCATCAAAACGCAAATGGCATACTCCGCCAAACTCTTTAGCTACACCGAAATTCAGGCAGAAAGCTTTTGCATGGCCTATATGCAGGTAACCGTTCGGCTCAGGAGGGAACCGAGTAATTACTTTTCCGTCGTTCTTATTGTTTTTTACATCCTCATTGATAATACTTCGTATAAAATCAACAGATTCATTCTCTTTTTCAGTATTGTTATCCATAAATATTTTCTTTTCTTTATTTAGATATGTCCTATAGGTTATCCACGGCCTTCAGTACATTTTTAAGCCGTAATTCAACTCTTTCTTTTCCCAGTAATTCAATAGTTTCATGTAAACCAGCACCGGATGTTTTACCCGTCAACGATATTCTCAATCCCTGATTAAGTTTACCTTCCTGAAGATTGGCAGCTAACTCCGCCTCATGAATCAATTCTACAATTGTCTCAATATTAAAATCCTGACTTTTTTTGATTTTTTTACCAAACTGCTCAAGACCTTTTTTTACCTCTTCTTTATTAAGAGCTTTCTTCAAAGCCTTCATATCATAGCCATAGGCCGGAGAGGATAAATCTACCGTCTGTTCTATATCACCATTAAACAAAGGTGAATCATCAAAGAAAAAATATTTCCATTCTTCCACCTGGGCAAAAAGCTTAGTTCTTGACTGCAGCAGTTCTGCAACATTTTCAAATAAAGTGTTACTGCTTATATTGTCGCCCCAGCCTTGCTTTATTGTTTCGTCATATACAGCCTGCAGAAATCCTAGAGGTGAGAGTTCTGCCATATACATGCCATTCATATTTAAAAGTTTATTAACATCAAACTGTGCAGGAGAACTTTTGATCCGTTCAAGGGTGAAAGCTTCAATCATTTCCTCTTTCGTCATTTTCTCTCTGTCGTCACCCGGAGACCATCCAAGCAGTGAAAGATAGTTAAACAACGCACCTGGCAAAAAACCTTTGGTTTTAAAATCTCCAACAAATGCATCCCCATCACGTTTACTATATGGTTTGCTTGCTTTATTGACAATCATCGGCATATGGGCATATTTCGGAATATCAAATCCTAATGCATGAAAAAGTAAAATATGACGATATGTGTTTTCAACATGATCATCTCCACGAACAATGTGTGTGACCTCTTGTGCAGCATCATCGCATACATTCGCCAGATGAAATACCGGAGAACCATCACTTCTGGCTATAATCAAATCCTTGATCGTATCTAAAGGTTTTGCCAGTTCACCTTTAATCAGGTCATTATAGAAAACTTCATGCCTTAAAAAACTTATTTTTGTACAATTCTCCAATTTAAATGATTCTTCTCCTGATAATATCTTTTCAATGTTTTTTCCCAATTCAAACAAAACATTATTATCTTTGTCAAAAAGCTTCATATTCCTAAAGCCAGACAGACACCCCATAGATTCTACAGGTTTGCCTTTTTTACTGACCTGTGCAAACTTTACGCCGGTACTATCAATTTCCACCGGCACATCTGCGTGTATGCTATATCCAACCTCTTCTGTAGGTCTTATACTGGGGCATTTGCCAATATCCCATGGTATTCTGAACAGAATAGGGCTTTTCTCGCCATCAGGAACAGGTTTATAGTATGCTTTTCCTTCTTTTACAAGCTGAACAGCTGCAGCCTGATGCTCTGACTCATGCTCGCTCTGACTATAAATATCTTCATCATAGTCAAGACCAAGCCAAATCATACAGTCAAGCATTTTATTTATTGCGGTCTTTGTTGAACGCACTTTGTCAGTATCTTCTACGCGTAGAAGGAATTTACCACCCGTATGCCGGGCAAACAGCCAGTTAAATATGGCTGTCCTGATATTACCAATATGGACATTCCCTGTCGGTGAAGGAGCAAATCGTACTTTTATTTTCATATTTTTACAAACTTTCTCAAGATAAATCTTGTTTTTGTCTTTTTACTTCTGTTTGAAATCATGACTATGTT
>CAZVCD010000268.1:0-3895 GCA_964625675.1 uncultured Victivallales bacterium
TTAGAAGAATACTTCTTAACAACGCAACTTCATTTTTTATAGTACATAATCATCCAAGTAATGCGATAGAACCTTCAAATGCAGATATAAAATTAACAGAAAGCATAAAGAAAGCTTCAGAATTACTTCAGTTAAGGTTATTAGATCATATAATTGTAGCTGAAGAAAGTTACTTTTCTTTTAATACTAAAGGGCTGTTATAAGCCCTATACAGCCTAACGGCTGTTTTTTTATTGTATAGAATAGTAATTAATGGGGATATTTCGCTTCCATTATTTTTGTCAGTTCTGCTGTTTTAGATTTTTTCCAGCCTCCCTCTTTTAGCAACCCTGTTACTAATCCTTTGTCAACTAGGTTGTTTTTTTCTTATCCCTGCAAAAAAGTTTGATTTTACTTCGTAACTAACTCAAGCCGCTGCCTCCAGTTCGTTTGAGCTCTAAATCTGGTTAAACGGGAAAAACCTGCCCTTTTAGGTTGAAACAAAGGACTCAGCGAATAGGGATTAAATTTAAAAAAAAGGAGTAGAAATCATGAAAAAATCAACAGAAAACAGCTTTAACAAACAGAGAAAAAACAACTACAGCGAGAAAACATCAGAATCTAGCCCAAGGATTAAATCTAAAGAAATCTTCAATGAACTTGATGAAAAACTAAATGCATTAGCAGGTAGACTTGATTTAACTGAAACAGTTAATGAAATAAAGAGAGTTCTTGAGTTTCAGGCTAACTTTTACAGTTATTCATTTTATAATTAGCTGATTCTATTCTATCAGTCAAAAGAAAGAAACTACTATCTTGAACAGGTTGCATCATTCCAGCAATGGAAGAACTTGAAAAGAAATAAGAAAAAAAATGTATATGTTAAAAAAGGTGAAAAAGGTTTTTGTGTTTTTGTCCCAATTGAATTCACTTTTTATGAATGTGATGAAAAAGGTAATTTTATATCAAACGCTAATAATGAAAGAATTCCTGAACTTGATGAAAACGGAAAAATTAAGAAAGGACTTACTTTTAAGCTTGGAAATGTATTTGATGTAAACCAGACAAACGCAAAAGATATTGGAGCTTACAAAAAACTATTATACAGAAACGGTGAAACATCTATTGAAAAAACCGTTTTAAACAGCCTAATAGATTCAATCAGAAATAAATACAACCTGAACATTGAATACAAAAATATTGGAGCTGCCGGAGGCTACTACAGGAAAAGTGATAATTTGATTGTTATCAATGATTCAGATGACAGAACAACTGCTAATAAAGTTTCAACATTATTCCATGAACTTGGACATTTTCTAATGCACAGTTCAGAAGATGAAGAAAACAGCAGAGATAAAACCGAAGGCGAAGCTGAAGGTTTTAGTTACGTTTTAATTTCTTTTTTCGGAATTGAAAATAAATCTGAACTTTATATCAAATCCTGGGGCAACAACGCAGATGAATTTAAAACCACGATAAAAAATATTTCTAAATCAGCAAAGAAAGCTATTAAGGAATTAAGTCTTGATAAAATCTAATCAAAGCCCGAAAGGGCTTTTTTATATAAAACTAATGTTTATTATCAATAATGCTAATTTGAAAGTGTAGTACTTTTGTAGTACTTTCATGTTACGACAAGCGCTGCCAACATGCGACAGACCCGGAGCTTTTTTGATAAATTTGAGTTCAAAAGATAAAATTTGAGGTTATTTCAGCTCTTGCTTAGCTCGGCTCATAACCTGAAGGTCCCAGGTTCGATTCCTGGCCCCGCTACCATTTTTTATTTAAGTGAATAATTTTCCCCATGATATTTTTTTAACCTTAAGTTCCCAGTCCTACATGGGTGGATAAAGTACGATTTTTAATCGCCTTAGGCGATCCTGGCCACGTTATCATTTTTATTTCCAAAGGTTAAATTTAATGTATTATGTTTACATACTGTACTGCTCTCTTTTTTAGTACTATCAAAGTCAATAGTATAAGTGTATTAGTGCTTTTTTTTTATCTGATTACTCCTGCATATCAAAGACCTTGTATACAATATACTAGTGAGGTAATTGCAAATTTTGATAAATGCAACTTGACTTTGTCCCAAAAGAGTATACCTTTTAGGGACAAATAAGAGGTATATATATAAATGCAAAATATTCATAACAAGATAGTTAACAGTATAAATGGTAGCGGTCGAGGTTCAGTTTTTATTATAAATGACTTTATAGACATTGCAAGCAACGACACTGTCAAGAAAAACCTATTGCGTCTGGTGTATACAGGCAAGCTTCAACGCTTAAGTCCCGGAGTGTATTACTTCCCTGAAATTAGCAAATTACTTGGGGCCAATCTTAGCCCTCGTATTGATAAGGTAGCATATGCTATTGCACGCAAAAATAAGATGAATATTTTGATGACAGAATCACTTGCTGCGAATCTGCTTGGACTGACTACGCAAGTGCAGACACAGAATGTTTTTCTCACTGCGGGGAAGAGCAGGACTGTTTCAATTGGCAATCAGAAAATTGTTTTCAAACATACAGCTCCAAAGAGTATGCAGTTAAGCAAACACAAAGGTGGAATAGTAGTTCAGGCCTTAAAGTATTTTGGCAAAGACCGCATTACTCCGGATATGATTAATTCACTGAAAAACACTCTTCCGGATACAATCAGGCAAGATTTGAATAAATTCCAGGATTTGGCTCCTAGCTGGATGCGTCCATACCTGAATGAAATTAAGTTTTCATTTACCAAGGAGAAAAATGAATAAAGTTGCCCAATTATCAACTAAAGAACGGGAGGAGCTGTTTCGTGAGACAGCGTCTAGAAACGGTCGCTTCAATTCGGTTACAGCTGAAAAAGATTTCTGGGTGTGCTGGATTTTGAAAATACTCTTTGAGCTTCCTGACCTGAAGGACCATCTGATTTTTAAAGGAGGGACCTCTCTTTCAAAGGTTTATGATGCCATTGAACGCTTTTCCGAGGACATTGATATATCAATTGCAAGAGAGCATCTGGGGTTGGTTGACGAAAAGGACCCTGCAAGTTCTGATATCAGCGGCAAGGCCAGAAAAAAACTGCTTGAAAAGGTTTTGCCTCAAATAGCCACAGAATACATTTGTGGACAACTGAAAAGCGAACTTGAGAAAGCTGTAAAATCTGTTTTGTGTGACCAGTTTGACTGGAAGCTGGAAGTCGACCCCGATGACATCGCAAAACAAACCTTGCTGTTCTGGTATCCTACATCAATTAAGGCACCGAAAGGCTATGATTACATAAAGCAATTTGTACGCCTGGAGCTTGGTGTTCGTTCCGACCAATGGCCGAGTGAAACCTTCAATATTGCATCTTATGCAGCTGAGCAGTTCCCTCAGTTTTTCGAAGAGACAACTTGTAAGATTAACTGCCTGTCAATAAATCGGACGTTCTGGGAAAAGCTGACTATACTGCATGCGCGTTACCATAAAAGAGAAGATTCAAAGCTTCCGGAGCGTTGCTCAAGGCATTATTACGACATCTACAGACTGCTGAAACAGAAAGACAGGCTTGGCATTGATACTGATAATTTAGATTTATTGGCAACAGTGAGAGAGCACAAGAAAATTTTCTTTAAAAGTTCCTGGGCCAATTACGATACCGCTGTTCCTGGAAGCCTGCGGCTTGTTCCTCCGGATAGTCGTCGGCCGGAATTAGCAGAAGATTATCGTCTGACTATCCGTGATATGCTGTATGGAGAAAAACCGACTCTTGATGAAATTTTAGCAACAATTGCTAATTTTGAAAAAAAATTTAATGAAAAAGGTACCTTATAATGTTACATCCATATGGCATTTTTAATAAGAGAACAGTATAAAAATAATCAGCTTTATACTGGTTTTACAAGTGACATTAAACGCCGTATACATGAACATAAATCTGGGAAAGT
>CAZVCD010000269.1:0-3886 GCA_964625675.1 uncultured Victivallales bacterium
TACGAGAGAGAACACGTGCTGGCCTTAAAGCAGCAAAAGCAAGAGGCAGATTAGGTGGCAGACCAAAATCACTGACACCTGAAAAAAATAAAATTGCAATAGATGCCTTAAAGGATCCTATGTGCAATATCAGTGAAGTTGCTAACGCATTAAATGTGAGTATGTCCACTATATACAGACTGCAAAGATCATGTAGAAAAGAAAATGAATAAGCTACTTTGCACTTCAGAACATGCTCGCTCTCACAGGGTCTATTAGGGGGTTCCGTGCTACTTTGCCTCTTATGACAGCTTCGCTTCCACTACCCCAAATCACTTATTATGAGCTAGAATCCACTACCTTGTTGGTATAACAATGAAGTTTACCTGATTCTTTAGAAACAAAGGACAGTAAAATGATTAATAATCACGAGTCAATATCTTTATTTAACTCTTCAACGCCTGGACATTCTGAAAAAAGTGGCTCCGGGTCATCTTTGTAAATTTCCCAGAAAGGGTAAGTTCTGCATTGATTAGGTCTTACTGAATAAATAGAACAGTGTCGCTCATCTCTGTCAAAAAATAAACAGGAATAGTAATTCTGAAATTTAATATCTTTTATTGTATATTTTCCGTTTTCTTTTCTTAAATAATCAGATATAAATACATCTAATTCAATATTTAAAAAATCAGAGATACCATTAATTTCTTTTTCATTCAACCAGATATAACCACTCTCTCCATAGCAGCATCTACCTCCACAATAGGAACAGGCACATGGATTAAATTTAAAATCAAATTCATCTTTTAGAATATATTTACTTTTTGGTAGAATGGTCATAGGTAAAAACTAATTCTTTAAATAGCAATATTAATTTGTTTCTCTGGTCATATAGGTAGATAAACTATTATCATAAAAGACCTGTCGAACAGGATTAAACCCATATCTCATCCAGAACCGTTCACTATTCTGAATAGCAATTAAAGCCTGTACATTATATCCTTCTTCCAGAGAAACTTTGTTAAAGTAATCAAAAAGTATATGCGTTAGACCTTTTCCCTTGAAGTCAGAATGAATGGAAAAAGAGTACAGGTACATGCAGTTTTCTTTGCCGGACAAAACAAAATTGTTAGAATTAATATCCTTAATAACTCCTTCCATATATGGATGAAAGAAAAGAGAACCAGCAATCTTACCTTTAATATACAATAGCACTGATCCTTTAGGATAAATATCTGCCGCATGTAAAAACGAATTTCTGTCTTCCTCTAGACTTTCAGTGAAACACTCTTTTTCAAGAAGCATTAAGTCTTCAATATTGTTATTATCTAACTGTTTAATTGTATGTTCTAACATTTTTTCTTCCCTAAAGCCATTTGTTCTATTTTATCTGAGCTCTTAAGAATACGCATCAAATGCGTAAACACTATCAACAGTAGCAACATATATCATACCGTTACCCAATACTTCTAAATTCATTGTTTCACTCTCCTGTGAAAAATGCCAGTTTTTTTCTCCGTCAACCGGGTCAAGAGAATAAAATTCAGTAGATGTTAAAATATACACTTCCCTGTCAAGTGCAACTTTAAAGCTTTTGAGTTGCTTTTCATGATTAGCCCGAAAGCACCATCTTTCTGTGACGCCCAAATTTAATGCGTAAAGAGAATTCTTTGTCTGAATATAAACTATATCCTTATCTTCTAGGTTATAAGTTAAAATTTCATCTCCATCCGGACGAAATTTCCACATTAGTGTTCCATCTGTGCAACCTTAAAAAACAATTAAATATTCTAATTTACAGCACTAACATTCAACACCGGATGTCCCTGGTATAATAGGACGGTCAAATACTTCATCTACATCTATATCATCATCTTCCGCTGATTTCCACAAGTGTTCACCCTTTGGAGTTGGAGTTAAAATCTCCTTGCCTTTTTTGTTTTTCTGTTTTTTATTATCCATTTTTAATATTTCTAATGCCATTTATTTTTATCGGTTTCATTACACAATAGTTAACGTATATCTTACTAAATGAAAGCTAAATTTGAGTTGTTTTTCTTTTTGAAGACAAATGCTAAAACATATTTTTTTAACGCATAAATTATCCTTTTCAATAAAATACACTATATTAATATATAATTCTCATTTAACAAAATACAAAACAAATATAGGTTATAGATATGGAAAAGTATTATTTTTCTTACAAAGAAATTCATAAAATAATTCAACAAAAAGCTAAAGACATTATTAGAACAGGCTTTGCCCCAGACTATATACTTGCTATTGGGGGCGGCGGGTTTATTCCAGCACGAATTCTACGCACATTTATTGATAAGCCTGTCATTTCTGTATCACTTTCCCGATATACAGCCGAAGGAGTAGCTGTAGATAAACCAATTAAACAGCAGTGGATCGATAAAATCCATGTAGACCTTAACAAAAAAAAGATACTTCTTGTAGATGAAGTCGACGATTGTAGAACCACACTTGAATACTGTATTAAAGAACTGTTCAAAAGTTACGACATGGAACTGTCCGTATTCGTGCTCCATAATAAACTTAAAGAAAAACATGGTAAAATCCCCAAAGGAGTTAAGCATTTTTTTATTGGAAAAGATATTGAAGATAAATGGATTAACTACCCCTGGGATGCGCTTGATATCACGGCGCATGAACAGCTCGCCTCTAACAAAGGTAAAAATAGCTGAATATTAAGTTATATCAGTATATTTTTTGAATTTTATTTTCAACAGTTTATATTGTATTCTAGACATCAAAAATATTTACAAACGAGGTGAAAAAATGTTTGGTATCGGCGGTTGGGAACTAATTTTGATTTTTGCTGTAATTCTGCTGTTATTTGGAGCAAAACGTCTTCCAGAAATTGCAAAATCCATAGGTAAAGCTGTTAATGAATTCAAAAAAGGAAAAGATGATTTTGTAAATTCCTGTGACGAAAGTAATACACAGAAAACACCTAAGTCTAAAGAGTAAATATCAGTTTATACACTAAAATAATGGGCAGTAGCAACAAAAAAAAACAGAATTCTATCATTGAACATCTAGATGAACTACGTTCAGTAATAATAAAATCATTGATAAGTATTGCTATATTATTTCCCTTATCCTACTATTTTTCTCTTCCGATAATAGAATGGTTAAAACAATTTTCTTGCCTCCGGGCATACAATCTTGTTTATTTACAGCCTTTGGAACTGTTTTTTACCCGTCTGAAAGTAAGTTTTTTCCTATCACTCTACATCAGCTTTCCGTATATAACGTTTCAGATATGGAAATTTGTTTCCCCTGCCTTATTCAAAAATGAGTTATATTATTTAAAACGTTTTGTCATAATCAGCAGCTCACTGTTTATTGCCGGTGCCTGTTTGGGGCTATTTGCTATTTTTCCGGCTGTGCTAACTTTTGCAGTGCGTATGTCAGTCGCAGGTATCACTCCAATGATAAGTGTCAGCAGTTTTACGGGCTTGGCCATTATGCTCATGCTTGGATTCGGCTTGGTTTTTCAACTGCCTATATTTGTATATATTCTTACATATACAGGCCTGGTAGAAATAAAAACCATGAAAAAATCAAGACCAATAATTATTATTTCTATTTTTATCCTTTCTGCTATTTTAACACCTCCGGATATAATAAGTCAGTTGGCAATGGCATTGCCTTCAATTATACTTTTTGAGATCAGTCTCCAATTTGCTTCTATAGCAAAAAGAAAAAAGAAAAAAATAATTGGAGAAGTACTATGAAAGTACAGTGTGAACTTTGTCCGAAACATTGTATAATCGCACCGGGGCAGAGCGGAGACTGCCGCATTAGAGTAAATGTGGATGGAAATTAGTCGCTGTTACCTATGGATATCCCTGCTCTCTGCACATTGACCCAATTGAAA
>CAZVCD010000270.1:0-3857 GCA_964625675.1 uncultured Victivallales bacterium
TTTTAGTTTCCGGCGGTCATGGGTTTGAAGTGCTGGAAAACCTGGAAATGTTTGAAGTTAAACAGGGGCCATTTGTCGGAGCAAAAGGTAAAACCAGATTTACCGCTATATCAAAAGAAAAGTTAAAAGTTCATAAAGGCTAAAGTTCATAAAGTTAAAAAAATGAAAATAAATAGATTTGAAGATATTATTGCTTGGCAGAAGGCAAAAGAGTTAACCGTTAAAATATATAGTTTGTTTTATGATTCCAAAGATTTTGGATTTCGTGATCAGATACAAAGAGCTTCTGTTTCCATTATGAACAATATTGCCGAGGGATTTGAAAGAAAATCAAACAAAGAGTTTAGACAATTTCTCTTTATTGCAAAAGGTTCATGTGGTGAAGTTCGTTCGATGCTATATTTATCGAAAGAATTATATAAAATATCAGACAATGACTATGAAAAATTATACTTAAATGCGGTTGAAATATCAAAGATATTGTCTGGCCTAATAAAAACCTTGTAATCCTTTTAACTTTACTAGCTTTATGAACTTTACAAACTTTTAACTTTATAACCTTTAAACTTAAGCTAAATCATGATTCCAGTAAATACTCCTCTATTGAATGGTAACGAAAAAAAATACATTGATGAATGTATTGATACTGGTTGGATATCCAGTGAAGGTCCATTTGTAAAAAGATTTGAGAACGAGTTCTCTTCATATATTGGCAGGAAGCATGGAGTTGCTGTGTCCAGTGGTTCTGCTGCATTGGATGTTGCAGTAAAAGCTATAGGCATTAATCCTGGCGATGAAGTAATAATACCAACATTTACTATTATTTCTCCTGCTCAATCCATTGTAAAGCAAGGTGGAGTCCCGGTGTTGGTAGATAGTGATCCTACAACCTGGAATATGAATGTATCACAAATAGAATCAAAGATTACAGATAAAACTAGGGCAATATTAATAGTTCATATTTATGGTTTACCCGTTGATATGAACCCTATATTACAACTTGCAAAAAAATACAGCCTAAAAATTATTGAAGATGCCGCTGAAATGCATGGGCAGGTTTACGATGGCAAGAAATGTGGATCGTTTGGCGATATCAGTATATTCAGTTTTTATCCCAACAAACATATTACTACCGGTGAAGGTGGAATGATATTAACAGATAGTGAATGTCTTGCAAACAAATGTAAGGAACTTCGGAATTTATGCTTTAATTCAAAACGCCGTTTTGTTCATGAAGACTTGGGTTGGAATTATCGAATGACTAATTTACAGGCTGCTTTGGGAGTTGCACAACTTGAGGAAATAGAAGAAAAAGTAAAGAGAAAACGTGAAATAGGACACCTATATAATGAATTGTTATCAGAGATAGAAAATCATGGTTATCAACTACCTCTTAAAAAAACTGATTATGCTGAAAATATTTACTGGATATATGGAATAATTGCAAAAATGGATGCGCCAGTGTCTGCAGAAGAAATTATGCGGAAGCTTGGAGAAAAAAAGATTGGAACACGCCCGTTTTTCTGGCCTATGCATGAACAACCAGTATTTAAAAAAATGGGATTATTTCAAGGAGAATCATATCCTGTTGCGGAGAAGATGGCTAGAAAAGGATTTTATATCCCGAGTGGTTTGGGAATTTCAGACGATGAAATAAAAATTGTAGCCAAAGAAATCAAGCGCATAATCTTTAACCACGAATGAACGCAAATAAACGCGAATAAATATTTTAGAAAAAGACTTAGTATATAAAATAGTCGGATGTTCTCTTGAAGTTCTTAATGCTATTGGGCATGGGCTGAGAGAAAAAACATATGAAAATGCTCTGTGTACAGAGTTTAAAATACAAGGTATTAATTACTCTCAACAAAATATTTTTCCTGTTTACTACAAGGGGGTAAAAATAGATGAGTTTATTCCAGATTTGGTTGTGGAAAGCAAAGTTATAGTTGACTTGAAAACTGTTGATTCTATAATAAATGAGCATCGCGGACAAATCTTAAATTATCTTAAAGTTACTAGATTGGAAGTAGGGCTAATACTGAATTTTAAGCATCCCAAGTTGGAGTGGGAAAGATTGGTTTTAAGCAAATAAAAAAAAATCGCGTTTATTCGCGTTCATTGGCGGTCAACTATGAAAGAACAATTCAATCTTTACGCACAATATTATGATCTTTTGTACAAGGATAAGGAGTATAAAAAAGAAGCAGAATATCTGCATTCTCTAATTCAAAAATACCATCCTGATGCAAAAACTATTCTTAGTTTAGGATGTGGAACGGGAAAATACGAATTTGAATTAGAAAAACTTGGCTACACAATAACCGGCGTTGATCTTTCACAACAGATGATTGATATTGCAAATAATGATAAAGATGAATCTAAATGCAAATTTATTCAGGATGATATTAGAAGCCTAAGATTGCGGAAAAAATTTGATATTGTAGTTTCGTTATTTCATATACTGAGTTACCAGAATTCTGAGAAAGATATTACTGCCTTTTTTAATACAGCAAAACAGCACTTAAAAACAAATGGAATTTTTATTTTCGATTTTTGGCATGGTCCTGCAGTATTGGCGGATCCTCCTACTATAAGAAGAAAGTTTATAGAAAATAAAAAAATTTCAATAGATAGAACTGCTACCCCAAAAAAACATGAAGAGAACAATATTATTGATGTAAATTATGAAATAATTATTGTTGATAAAGAAACTCAAAAACAAACAAAATTTACCGAAGTACATTCAATGAGATATTTTTTTGATCTTGAAATTATTGAAAATGCAAAAAAAATCTCCTTTAAACCCCAGTTTTCATTTAATGAGAACTGGGGGAAAACCTTTATTTTTTCATCAAAAAGTAATAATTTTTTTGGGAAAGAGATGACATGAATATTGCTGTATTACTGGATAAAGAACTTCAATCAGGCGGGGGATTTCAATCTGCATTATCCTATGTGGTTTTATTGAATAAAAATAAAAGTCCTCAATACAATTTTATTTTTTTTACCACGCTAAAGGGAAACATTAAAACTCTTGATAAGCTGGGAATTAAAGCAGAATTTATAAAAATAAGTTCTTTTGATAAAGCTTGCGGCTATTTAAGAAGCATTAATAGATTCAATAAAATTATCAGAAAATTAAGATTAAATAGGCCTTTGAAGTTAGATAGGATTTTCAAGAAGCATGCTATTGATCTAGTATATTTTGTTTCTTCTTCTTCTCTTCACTTAGCAATGGAAAACTATAATTATATTTATACTCTTTGGGATTTATGTCATAGGGATCATCCCGAATTTCCTGAAGTGAGCTTAAGAGGGGAATTTGAATTAAGGGAAAATCTTTTTTGTAAAGCTTTACTAAAAGCTGTACAAGTAATTGTTGATTCTGAGTTAGGTAAAGAAAATGTGATAAGAAGATATGGGGTTGATATAGAAAGAGTATCTGTTTTACCATTTGTTCCATCTGAATCAGTTTTGATTTCAGATAAAGACTACAGGGAAAATTTTATCGATATCAAGAAAAAATACAACGTAGATGGAGACTATATCTATTATCCTGCCCAATTCTGGTCACACAAAAACCATATTTATATTCTTGAAGGACTAAATATTCTCAAAAAAAAGTATCAGAAAACTGTAACAGCAATTTTTTCTGGTTCGGATAAAGGAAACCTGCAATATATTTTGGAAAAGGCAAGAGAGCTAGGAGTTGAAAAACAGATTAAAGATATAGGTTTTGTTGAAAATAAAGAATTGCCATATCTTTACAGACAAGCTCTTGCTCTTACTATGCCTACATATTTTGGTCCTACCAATGTACCCCCTATAGAAGCACTAATACATGGTTGTCCAGT
>CAZVCD010000271.1:0-3857 GCA_964625675.1 uncultured Victivallales bacterium
GGAAATATAGAAAGTTATTAACACAAAGTGCCTGGGCTTTTTGCAAGAGGCTCTTATATCTGTACATTTTCTAAGTCAGATGCAAAATTGCAATCATATTATTTTGCCTACCAAGAATGAAAATATGACAAAAAAACCGCATAGTCCGATTATTATGGCTAGGATACTTCTGTAGTTTTTAAACTGTTTTATTGCAAAAAACAGACAAACAGGTAAAACAAAAACAATTAAACCTGCAATTGGTGTTTCAATCATGCCTATAACACTCAAAACATCAAAGTTGAAAATTACGATAATGTAGAGGACTACAAGCATGATAATATTTGTATAATTTTCGACGTATTTTGAGTGTTTTTTCTGAAAGAATCCTTTTATTACTTCTACAATTCCCAATACAGAGCCATAATATGAAGTCATCAGAGCTGCAATCAAAGTTACAAAGCCGATTAGACGTGTAGAATGTAGGAAAACGGTAATATTTTCTTCTCCGAATCCAATTACGGCTAAAGTCGAGGTGTTCTGTTGTATTGCTCTTTCTAATGAGTGTGGGGTATGTGAAAGAACGGCGGATAAGGTAAAAAGCAAAATAAAAATGCTTAATATTGATGAAGCCTTGCGGGTAACTAATATTGCATTTTTCTCCAACTCTTCATCTGTCATTTCAGGAAAGTCTGTTTTATAATCAGTTACCATTGGAGATATTGTTGGATAATATATTGCCGAATATAAAAAGATAGGAAAACAAAGCAAGAAATCTTTTAATAGTGAATACCAATTTAGATCTAAAGAGCAAAACATAGTTAGATTCCAATATGGGATGAACATTATTCCCATGATTATAAGTAAAACAATTAAAACTTGACTTACACGAGCCATTACTGTAAGCAGAAAATGTTCACTGATTAGTGGAAAAATTGTAAGGAATATAAGTAATCCCAAAGTGAATATTGGGTTTCTGGATAAATCTGCTTTTGTAAGATTGTATCTGATTAATATTTCTGGAATACTGTTATTAATAGCGGTTGCATAAGCAATCATAGCCGAAAACATAATAATAACATATAGAATGGATATAATTAAAGCCCACCTTTTTCCAATATAAGTTGCTATTGCTTTGTCAAATCCTCTGTTTGTCTTTGAGCGGACAAGAATGATTGTGAAATATTTTTGTGCAAGATACATAACAACAAATGCCATAAGCATTATTATTATGCTTTCGTAGATTCCAGTTTGTCCGGCTTGAACAGGTATAAATAATATTCCTGCTCCTAGAGCACAGCCGAAATATGCTGAGACCCACGCTCTGTTTTTTTCTTTCAACTTCTTTTTATCTGTAATCATTCTTGTATTCCTAGAATTTTTTACACTAAACGGTGCCGGGTGTATATAATCACCACATAATAAGAATGTTACAGGACAATCTAGACTAAAGCTCCCCCTTAGAGCGTTTTTTGATGCTAAAAAAGTGCTATTCCTTATTAACTTATCTTATTTATAAAGTATTAAGTACCTTAAGCACCTAATTTTTGATATAAATCAAAGCTTTAAGAGCTATATATAGTTTTTTATATTTATAACAATAAAGTAGTCAATAGATAAGAGTACAACAACCCCGAGAAACTAAATTATAGTAAAAAAAATTGTTTTAACAGGTAGAAATCCTCGCAGAGGATGGCAGATTGTAGCCTCGGGTGTACTTGTCGCGGCGATGCCTTGGCGAAGACGGAAACCCGTGACTACAAAATGTCGCCCTCAGCGAGGGCTGAAAATATGCAAAAAATGACCTTTTAAGCGTATTCAGAACGACGACTGGTGGTTAAGAAAATATCTATCCATTAACGAGTATATAAAGACAAATTATTTTCATAAAACTTAGGAATATAAGAATGAAATTCAGTACATTAAATCTGTGTCCGGAACTACTCACAAGCATTGAGAAACTAGGATTTGAAACACCTACACCCGTCCAACAGGAAGTGATCCCTTTTCTTCTAGAAAACACAACTGACCTTATAGCTCTGGCACAGACAGGCACAGGAAAAACAGGTGCTTTTGGCTTGCCAATACTGGAACAGATAGACAAAGACAATCCAAAAACGCAAGCGCTTATATTATGTCCGACCCGAGAGCTTTGCATACAGATTGCACAAGATTTAAAATGCTTTTCCAATAGGATTCCCGCCATCAAAGTCCTCCCTGTATATGGTGGAACAGACATTCGTACACAACTTCCAGAATTAGCACGGGGCGTGCAAATTGTAGTAGCCACACCCGGTCGTATGCTTGATATACTGCAACGCAGAAAAGCTGACTTCTCTGCAATCAAACGCGTGGTTCTCGACGAGGCTGATGAAATGCTTAACATGGGATTCGAAGAAGATCTGAAAGGTATTCTTTCCAATGTTCCTGCAAATGCACAAACTCTTTTATTCTCAGCTACAATGCCACAAGAAGTCGCTCGCATAGCCGACAACTACATGAAAACTCCGCACGAGATCACCATCGGATCACGCAATGCAACAACTGATTTGGTAAATCATGAATTTATGATGATACACGCAAAAGATCGCTATCGAGCATTACGCCGCCTTGTCGATATCAATGTCAACATCTATGGCATCATTTTCTGTCGCACAAAAGTGGAAACCCAGTTGGTAGCCGACCGCCTCAGCAAGGATGGCTACGCAGCCGAGGCATTGCACGGAGATCTACTTCAGGAAGAGCGTGACATGGTAATGAAAAAATTCCGGGATCACCGACTCCAACTACTTGTAGCCACAGATGTCGCAGCCCGTGGAATTGATATCAATGAGATAACACACATAATTCACTATGCAATTCCGGATGAGTTCAATACCTACGCACATCGTAGTGGCCGCACAGGTCGAGCTGGAAAAACAGGGACCTCTATTGTAATAATTCACATGCGCGAACACTTCAAACTTGAGCGTATCGAAAAAACTCTAGGGAAAAAATTTAAGCAAAAAGCGCTTCCACTAGGCAGTGAGATTTGCCACACACGCCTGCTGGACCTAGCAGAACGCATTCGCGATCACGAAGTCAACCCGGAACTACTTGAGAACAATTTTGAACTCATGTCCTCTGTTCTCAACGAACTTTCAAAAGAAGAGATCATCCAGCGTTTTGCTTTAATGGAACAGCACAAAATGCTACAATACTACAAGGATATGCCAGACCTTAGCACTGAACCAGAAAAATCACGAACAAAACCGACTCCATCTGTACGTAAATTTGGCAAGGACGTGCGTGCAGACCATGTACCACGTCAGATGACACTCGGCATGATTGAACTCGTTATAAACATTGGAAAACTCAACGAATTGACTCCTCTGAAATTGAAAGAACTACTCAATGATTCTGTACCGGGAAGACCCATTGAGCTAGGTCGTATCAACATCGTTGAAAAGCAGAGCTATTTTGAGGTTCCTTATGCAGAATCCAATGACATAATCAACCATTTTTCGAAGAATCCTACTTCATTCGCAGGACGTCAGCTCAACATAGTTCTAGCCGGGAATGCTAAACCTGCAGCATCACCTTCACACAACCCAAAACGCAAAGGTCCCTACAATAACAAAAAACGTCCACCAAAACGTAAATCGTACTGAATGGTGACTAACCAAGAATTACACCAATTCCACTAATTATTTTTTATGGTTTTAGACAAAAACATAAAAAGGTATCTACCCCAGTAAAGCGTGTTATTATTTTTCTTTTCCTGTATAACCTCGAGTATTCATGTGTTGAAGTTGAGCGTAATAGCTATTAAGTGCCGCGATTTGTTAAGCAGTTTTTTTTATTATAAAATGATCTTCGTCTTGTGATAGTTTATATAG
>CAZVCD010000272.1:0-3836 GCA_964625675.1 uncultured Victivallales bacterium
GAACTGCCGACACAAGGATTTTCAGTCCTCTGCTCTACCAACTGAGCTACCCCGCCGGTTCTGTTTAATTTCAATATAAAGAAATTTTACAGAGCTTTTAATAAACAATAAAAGATACAATCTTCAAGTCTATTTTAGGATAATTTATTAAATTTTTTATAAAATTCAGTAGTTATATTTTGAAAACAAAAAACATACCGTGAATATCCAGACATTTAAGGTGCATTTATCCTAGACATTTAAAGATTGTATTGTAAGGTACAACATAGCTTTTTATGCTTGAGATTTGTGTGAAGTATGTATTTACTAATATTATTTATTTTTGGAATAAAAACTTAATAAAAATATGAATAAAAATATAAATAGTTTTGAAGATTTAAATCCTGAATTTTTTATTGATGCGGTAGAAGTATCTCTTGGAATAAGAATGACTGGATTGGCTATTCCTCTGACAAGTTATATTAACCGTGTTTACGAACTGCAGGCAATGGATGGTAGAAGATTTGTAACGAAGTTTTATCGCCCTGGCCGTTGGTCAAAAGAAGCATTGATTGATGAGCATAATTTTGTACTAGACTGTAAAGAAGCAGAAATACCGGTAATAGCCCCTCTTGTTCTAAAAACCGGGAAAACACTTGGAGAGATTAACGGTATTTATTTTGCTATTTTTCCTAAAAGACTAGGTCGTTTTTTTGAAATATGTTCTGATGAAGACTGGAAAAGAATTGGCAATATTTTGGGACGGCTGCATACAGTTGGCGCTTGCAGAAAAGGCAATGCAAGAATAAAACATTCTCCTATGAGTTCAACTTTGGATGAAATTGATTTTTTAAAAGACGGCATGTTTGTTTCTTCAAGATATTCATCTGAATTTGAAAGTCTCACCAATGAAATTCTTAGTACAATAGGTGATCTTTTTGAAGACACCGAATATATAAGAACCCATGGTGACTGCCACTGTGGCAACATATTACATCGCCCAGGTGAAGGCATAATGCTTATTGATTTTGACGATATGATGACAGCGCCACCTGTTCAGGATATGTGGCTTTTACTACCGGACTATGCGCCTAATTCGAAAAAAGAACTGAAACTGATTGTGAACGGTTATACTCAATTCAGAGATTTTGACATTTCTTCACTCAAACTTATCGAACCACTAAGAATGATGCGCCTTTTATATTTTCTTGCCTGGTGTGCTAAACAGGAAAAAGACTTAAAATTCAGGTCTAATTTTCCTAATTGGGGAACAGATTCATTCTGGCGCGAAGAAATAGGCGATTTGCGAAAACAGCTGGATATAATCAAACAGAATATATAAAATTTTAATTTATGCATTCAGTAAATGCATAGCATACAACTTAATTTTACTATAGTTTTTATGTTGGTATTTATAACTATTAATAAAGAGAGGTAGTGTATCATGAAAATGATGAAAGCTCTTGTCAAAAAGAAACCCGAACCGGGCTTGTGGCTTGGCGAAGTTCCTGTTCCTGAAGTAGGTATTAATGATGTACTAATAAAAATTCAAAAAACAGCTATTTGCGGAACTGATATACATATTTATAACTGGGATGAATGGGCTCAAAAAACAATACCAGTACCTATGCATGTAGGACATGAATATGTAGGAACTATAGCTGCTATCGGCAGTAATGTTCATGATTTTAAGATTGGTGATCTAGTCAGTGGCGAAGGACATATTGTATGCGGACATTGTCGAAACTGTCTCGCTGGACGCAGGCATTTGTGCATGACTACACAGGGCGTCGGCGTTAATAGACCTGGAGCTTTTGCCGAATATTTATGCATACCGCAGTCAAACGTATGGTATTGTGATGACAAAATTTCTACAGATATCTTTTCTATATTTGATCCATTTGGAAATGCAGCTCATACAGCTCTGTCTTTTGACCTTCTTGGTGAAGATGTACTGATTACCGGTGCTGGACCAATCGGTATAATGGCAGCAGCAATTGCTAAACATGCCGGAGCTCGCTACATTGTAATTACTGATGTTAACGACTACAGACTTGACCTAGCAGCCAAAATGGGAGCGACAAGAGTAGTAAATGTAGCCAAAGAAAAATTAGAAGATGTTATGAAGGAACTTCATATGCATGAAGGTTTTGATGTAGGACTGGAAATGTCAGGCAATCCAGCAGCTTTTAGGACTATGCTGTCCAATATGCTTCATGGTGGTAAAATTGCAATGCTCGGCATTATGGCTCCTGATACTGGCATTGATTGGGATACAGTTGTTTTTAATGGTCTTACTATCAAAGGTATATATGGTAGAGAGATGTATGAAACCTGGTATAAAATGACAAGTATGCTCCAATCTGGACTGGATATTTCTTCTGTAATTACACATAGATTCAACTATAAAGATTTTAAGGAAGGTTTTGAAATTATGCGTTCCGGTAAATCCGGAAAAATAATTCTTGATTGGACAGAGTAAGAAGAGAAGATTGAAACTTAGATTGAAAGGATTTGACTATGTATGGTAAAATGAAGACTTATTTAACAGAAGAGCTTAGTACGATAAAAGAAAATGGACTCTTTAAGGACGAACGTATTATAACGAGCCCTCAAAGAGCCAATATAAGTGTAAGCACAGGTCAGAAAGTATTGAACATGTGCGCCAACAACTATCTTGGTCTCTCAGATAATCAAGAAATTATAGATGCAGTGAAAAAAGGTGTTGATGAATGGGGATATGGACTTTCATCTGTTCGTTTTATCTGCGGAACACAGCAAATTCATAAACAACTTGAAGACGAAATCAGTGATTTCCTCGGTACAGAAGATACAATTCTTTACACTTCATGCTTTGATGCAAATGGCGGTCTGTTTGAAACACTGCTTTCACCAGAAGATGCTATTATAAGTGATGCCCTTAATCATGCCAGTATTATTGATGGCGTGAGACTATGCAAAGCAAAACGATTCCGTTACGCAAATAGTAATATGGAAGAGCTGGAAGAAATCTTAAAGTCTACAGCAGACTGTCGTTTTAGACTAATAGCTACTGATGGAGTTTTCTCCATGGACGGTACTATTGCTAAACTGGATACTATTTGTGACCTAGCAGAAAAATATAATGCAATGGTTATGGTAGATGATTCTCATGCAGTTGGATTTATGGGTAAACATGGCCGAGGAACACATGAACATTGCGATGTAATGGATCGCGTGGACATTATCACCGGCACACTGGGCAAAGCCCTTGGCGGCGCAAGTGGCGGCTATACAAGTGGTAGAAAAGAAATTATTGCTATGTTGCGTCAGCGCTCACGTCCATATCTGTTTTCAAACACCGTAGCACCTGCAGTTGTTTGCGGTTCATTAAAAATGTTTGAAATTCTGAAGAGATCTACAGAACTCAGAGATAAATTAGAAGATAACACAAAGTATTTTAGAAGTAAAATAAATGAGCTGGGTCTTGATGTTGTTCCAGGAGTACATCCAATTGTTCCTATTATGCTCTATGATGCAGTAATAGCACAGAAAATGGCTGCTAAGATGCTTGAAAAAGGTGTATATGTTATAGGTTTCTTTTTCCCGGTAGTGCCTAAAGGTGCAGCCAGAATACGAACACAAATATCCGCTGGACATTCCAAAAAAGATATTGATTTTGCTGTTAAAGCATTTGCAGAAGCAAAAGAAGAACTTGGAATATAATAGTAAATTGTTAATCCTTCAGTTAAACTGGAGGATTAACCAAATGTTTCCCATTTTTTGAAGCAATAGTAATTAAGAATAAGCTTTAAATATTAAATCACAATAAACAAATATTAGTGATTCGCTTCCGCTGGAAGCTATGGCGAGACAAT
>CAZVCD010000273.1:0-3806 GCA_964625675.1 uncultured Victivallales bacterium
TATTGATATGGTTAAAGAAGGTCTTATTGATGAAAAAGAAGCAGTATTGCGCGTAGAACCGGCTTCTTTGGATCAGCTTTTACATCCCGTTTTTGTTACATCTTCTGAAGCTGCCGCTGAGTCAATGGTTGTTGGACTTCCTGCTTCACCTGGTGCTGCAACTGGACAAGTTGTCTTTAATGCAGAAGATGCAGAAAAATGGGATAATGATGGTAAAGATGTTATCCTATGCCGTACTGAAACCAGCCCTGAAGATATTACAGGTATGCATGTTTCCAAAGGTATTCTTACTTCTCGCGGTGGAATGACATCTCATGCAGCAGTTGTTGCTCGTGGTATGGGTAGATGCTGTGTAGCAGGTTGTGGCGAAGTTGTTATGGATTACAAGAAAAAACAGTTTACTGTTGGTAATAATGTTATTAAAGAGGGTGACTGGATTTCTCTTAACGGTTCAACTGGTGTTGTATATAAAGGACAGATTGAAACTGTTGATCCTGCTCTGACAGGTCCTTTCGGTGAAATTATGCTTCTTGCTGACAAATATCGTAAGCTTGGTATTAGAACTAATGCTGATACACCACAAGACACTGAAGTTGCAGTTAAATTCGGAGCAGAAGGTATTGGTCTCTGTCGTACAGAGCATATGTTCTTCGAACCTGAAAAAATTGTTTCTTTCCGTCGTTTGATTCTTGTTGCAGAAGATGTAAAAAAACTCAAAGAAGCTGCAGAGGTTGATTCAGTTTATGACCTTAAATCAGATGAAGAATGTGTAAAACAGTATGTTCAGGCTTTAGCTGAACTTCTTCCATTGCAGAGAAATGACTTCTTAGGTATTTTCAAGGCTCTTGATGGCAGACCTGCTACAGTTCGTCTGCTTGATCCTCCATTGCATGAGTTCTTACCGCAGGATGCTGCTGGTCAGAAAGAAATGGCTGATACAATGGGTGTTTCAATTGAAAAAATTGAAAATATAGTAGAGACACTTCATGAGTTCAATCCAATGCTTGGACATCGTGGATGCCGTCTTGGTATAACATATCCTGAAGTTACTGCTATGCAGGCAAGAGCAGTATGTGAAGCAGCAGCAGAAGTTGCTGGTTCTAAACCTGAAATTATGGTTCCATTAGTAGGACATGTAAAAGAGCTCGCTTCTCAGAAAGCTATCATCAAGGATACTATCGCTAAGGTTGAAGCTGAAAAAGGAATTAAGCTTAATGTAATGATTGGAACAATGATTGAAGTTCCACGTGCTGCAATGACAGCTGATGCTATTGCAGAAGAAGCTGAATTCTTCTCATTCGGGACTAATGACCTTACTCAGATGGGTTGTGGTTTCTCTCGTGACGATGCTGGTAAATTCCTGGGTGACTATGTTGCTAAAGGTATTTACGAATATGATCCGTTCCAGGTGTTAGACCAGGCTGGAATTGGACGTCTAGTTGAGACTGCTGTTAAACTTGGTAGAGAAACGCGTCCAAACATTAAGCTTGGTATCTGTGGAGAACACGGTGGCGAGCCTAAATCAGTTGAATTCTGCCACAAAGTTGGTTTGAATTATGTGTCTTGTAGCCCATATCGTGTACCAATCGCAAGATTGGCTGCCGCACATGCTGCTATTAAGAATGATAAATAATATCCTATTAAAATAGGTTAACTAAAAGCGTCTCGTTTGAGACGCTTTTTTTTAAACACAAAATGTACTAAATATGAAGATAAAAAATATTTTATTTGATTTTGATGGGACAGTTACTGATCCCAAAGTTGGCATAACAGAGTCAATACAGTATGCGTTGGATAAACTTGGGGTTGACGTGATTCCTGAACCGGATGATTTAGTTTGGTGTATTGGACCGCCACTTCATGAAAGTTTTTCACTTTTGTTGAAGACTAATAATAAAGTTGAAATTGATGAAGCAGTAAGACTATATAGAGTCAATTATAAGCGGAAAGGTATTTTTCAGTTTAAGCTTTATGATGGGATAATTGATACTATTAAACTTCTCAAAGAAAATTTTAATATTTACATTGCTACATCTAAACCCCACGTTATGGCTACAAGAATCATAGAGCATTTATCTATCTCTGATTTATTTGATTGTGTATACGGATCCGAGCTTGACGGGACCAGAACCAAAAAAGGAGAGTTGATTGCATATATACTTGAGAAAGAAAAAATATTAGCAGATGAAGTTATTATGATAGGTGATAGAAAACATGACATACTAGGGGCAAAAGAAAACGATATATTATCATGCGGTGTCTGCTATGGCTATGGAAATAAAGAAGAACTATTGAATGCAGGTGCTGATTTTATTGTACAGCAACCTGAGAAAATACCAAGCATTGTGATGCATTGATGCGTAGAGGCAAGATACTGCCTTGTCTCTTGTGCTATACAACAGAGCTTAAATGCGAATATTCAGTATTTTTGTTTGACAAATAACTATTGATTTTTCAGAAATGCAGCTTGAAGAGGGGGGTAAACTGTAGTAAATATTTAGTATGAGCTTATATTTCAAGGAGTAATAAGGAGTAACGATATGCCGTCATACCAGAAACTAGAGGGAAAAACGATAGTATCTTTTCCCTATAAACTAGACACAGTTACATGTATGGACTTTGAGGATGATCTGTTTGAACATATAAATGAGGAATCAGGTCTGCTTATTTTTGACTTGCGGGAAGTGAGTTATATTTCTTCAATGTTTCTGCGGGTCTGTACAAAAACTTTGCAGAAGACAAGTAAAGAAAGATTTTCAATAATTAATGCTGGAGAACCCGTAATGAAAGTATTTAAATTAACTGGTCTACTCAGTTTACTGAATGTTTCTTAATTTAATAAGGAGTTTTTATTATGAGCCGAATTTATATTAGTGCAACAGCACAACATGCAGGCAAAACCACGACTTCTCTCGGACTTTACAAACTTTTCGAACAACAGGGTAAATCGGTAAATTATATTAAACCTATTGGGCAGCGTTCTTTGGTTTACCATGGACACGAAGTCGATGAAGATGCAGTTCTTTTTAAAAAAAATCTGAAATGTAAGACACCGCTCGAAGCGATGAGTGCGGTCACTGTTCCTAAAGGCTTTACTGAAAAGTACATCTTTCACCGTAATAAAGCGGAGATATATGATGCTATTGACAGAGCTGTTATGCAGCTCGATGAAACCTCGGATATGACTATTATCGAGGGTACTGGACATGCCGGAGTGGGATCTGTTTTAGATGCTTCCAATGCAACAGTTGCATGTTTGATGGGAGCGAAAGCTGTAATTATTGCCGGTGGAGGAATTGGCAAATGTCTAGACCAGATCGCTCTGAATCAGGCTCTTTTTCAACAGGAAAATGTGGAGCTCCTGGGTGTAGTAATCAATAAAGTACTTCCAGAAAAATATGATAAAATAAAACGTGTTTTAACTCAAGGGCTGCAAAATATGGGAATTGAATGTCTGGGGGTAATACCTTATGAGCCTGACCTGACTTTTCCGACAGTCGAACAACTGATAGGAAACTGTAAGTTTGAATTGCTTTCAGGTAATGAAGAACAGATGCAGACTCACATTGATCATAATCTGGTTGCTGCATTACCTCCGGCAAAACTCAGAGAACAGATCAAAGAAAATACTATGCTGATTGTTCCCGGAGGATGTGCGAATACATTGCTTGGAGATAATATTCTGTCTCTCGATGATAAGAAAACAGGAGATGTCAGTGCTGTTTTTTTTGCTGACGGCTGCAAGCCTTCTGATGGTGATTTGGAACAGTTTAAAGCTATGAATATACCTGTTTTATTTACAGTTA
>CAZVCD010000274.1:0-3774 GCA_964625675.1 uncultured Victivallales bacterium
TTTGAGCTCAAAAACATATTTTCCCAAAAAATAGGGGGTTTTCTCCCAAGCACTAGTTATAAATATAAAAAGTCTATTATAGTAGTGAAGTCAATCTGTTGATGTAGGTTTGATTATTTTTTCTTAGTTTCTTCGATAAAAATTTTAAATTTATTTTTTCCGCTTTGTTTTGCTTTATACATTGCGCTATCTGCCTGTTTAACCAGTATACTGTCATTTTTTGTGTTTTTTGAGAAGAGACTGATGCCGATACTTACTCCAATATGAACTTCTTCTTCAGCGAGAAGAAACGGCCTGGAAAAATTATCTAATATTTTATTGGCAACAGTTTCAGCATTTTCAATAGATTTTATATTATACAATATTATAACAAATTCATCTCCGCCAATTCTTGCAACTAAATCGGAATTACGAACAGAGTCTAAAAAACGGCTGGCTGCTTCTTTTAGGAGGTTGTCGCCCTGATCATGTCCAAGTGTATCATTAATATTCTTAAAGTTATCTATATCCAAATACAGAAGGGCGAAAATGCTTTTACTTCTGATTGCCTTTCTTACTGAATGCTGAAGAGCTTCGAAAAAATGTTTACGGTTTGGTAGGTTTGTTAGCTTATCGAAATTAGCCATCCGGTATAATTCCAGCTGCATATATCTTCTTTTAGTTATAGCATACGCTATCAAAAAGGCTGGGATTGTGGATAAAGTGAATAATAGACGGCCCAACCAAAATAAATATATTGATAGAGTCTTATTGACATCTGAAACAAAATCTTTTTTGGGTACAAAAGTAATTAGTTTCCAGAAGTGTTCATTAGTGTCTGATATTGTTTTAATTTGCACAGAAGAGTTAATTTCAGTATTTAAATTTGTTTCTTTAAATAGCTGAGATAAAGGAATAGTAATCGAAGAGAATAGGCCTTTGTTTGTAATTATTTGTAGTTTATTATTTTTTAATATATTCTTCCAAACGGCTGGATATAATTTAGAAATTTTATGATCTAACCTGTTTTTATACATAAAACCCCAGTTGTGATTATTTTTTCCAGCTCCCAAAAGCCAATAACCTTCAGAGTTGACTAGCATTGTTTCACCAGAGGATAGTTTGGCTAAATTAGTAATTGCTGTTATTATCTCTTCGGCGAGATAATTTATAATTATAATTCCTTGTTTTTCTCCGTGTTTATCAAAAACCGGCGTGCCAAAAAGAACAATTGGCTTTATTGGTTGCGCTATTTTTTCATTTTCAATAAACAGTTCAAGAGGTGATATATATATTTGTTTGTCTCTTAAACTGTAGGCATCTCTAAAGTAACTTCTATCTTTTTGAGATTTTAAGTTGTTATCGGAAACGGCTTTCGGTGCGCCGTTATTATAATTTATTTTGAATATTTCTTTGCCGTTTTTATCTATAAAACGGATTTGATCATATAGCCTTTTCATTTTGCTGTATTCTATGAGCTTTTTAGCTGTCAGCTTTTTTGAATCGGCTGTTTCTTTTTCAAATAAGTTGTATTTATTTTTATGATTCGCAAGGAGAATAATATCTGTATTGAGTGCATTAAATTTTTGTAGAATTATGCTTTTTTCAAGTTTTAACGTCTGGTTTTCAGTTATCTTTAAATATTGAATGTAATCGTTGGATTTTTTTTTGTAGTATAATGCTAATGAACCTGCAATGAGAGCTGCAATAATAAAGAAGGTTAATATAAAAAATTTAAATAAACCATTATATTTTTTGCATTTTTGTAGTTTAAAAGAGTCCATTGTTCTTGCAATATTTAAGTGTTAGATAAAAAAAAGGGGCTTTTAAGCAGCCCCTGTGTTAGTAAGCTTTAAATGTTTAAGCTAATCCATTATTATAAACTCTTGTATGCCTCTGTGCATTTCATACCAGAAATCCAACGCGGCTACTTTCTTGTCTTTTGCAAATCTCTCGAGCCAGCTATCCAGTTCAGGATCTTCTATTTTGTTAATTTCTTTTTTCCTTTTCAGGAATGTATGGACGTAATCAATGGCTCTTTCTGATTCCCAGAACATCGAATAGTTTCTGCTGATAATTCTATCCGCTGTGAGTTTTAGGTTGAGTAAATATTTGTCCCCCATACCTTCACCGTAGAGAGAGTCCATAATTTGCGGGATCATTTCTTCCGACCAACCGCGGTGAAATCTGCACATCCCCATATTATCACTTACCATTTCTCCTACGAGTCTGCCTGCACATTGCCTACCCAACTCTCTTGGGGATACGAATTTGTCAGCATAGACCATGAAGTATTTACCCATCATCGGCATAGGTGCAAGTGCGCCGGCAACCCAGTACTGATTTGGCGGCATCCAACCTTCACGACCATTTGGAATAAAAACAAAAGAATCGAGTATTTTTGGATTTTTTTTAATCCTAGCCTGATCTCTTGCAAATTTACGAAACCCTCTGGCAACATTAAGTATTCCGCGTTTTTCAATTATGGAATCATATAGTTCAATGCCCACTTCGGCGTTATGCATAGAAACTGCAACATTATTTTCTTTTGTAATATTGAAATTTGGCAGTTTTGATACGCCGAGTTCTTCTTTGGTGAAATGACCTTCATCAAGACATTCAAGCAACCATGAAATAACCGCTCCGCCTGATATGCCGTCAAATCCGAGCATATCACAATGGTGATTTAGTTTTTCAGCCGCACGCTGATCAAAAATACCTGCTTGAGGTCCCATTGTTTGATACGGTTCATAGTCTTTTTTAAATTCACCGTTCATTTTTTTACAGAGAGCTACGCATGGTTCACCGCAAGTTTTCTGTTGTTTTTGATCAATCGTCTCTTCATTAAACTGTTTCAGATAATGATCTACTACTAAATCTTTGTGTAAATCTAAGCGTTCTTTTTCTGTTTTATAAATACTTTTGTAGTTAAAAGACATCATTGCACCTTTTAACGTAGTGTAATTTACACCGAAAGTTCCACCGGTTTTAAATTTGGGTTCAAAACGATATTTTGCAGTTGCTTCCATATCTTTTGCAGCAAGTTTTTTCTGATATTTGTCAACAAACCATTTATCAGCAACTTTACGATCTCTGAAGTCTTCATCCAAAAATGTTCCGCCGTAGATAATAGCGACTATTCTATGTTCTTGGAAAAGCCGTGACCCCAATCCGCCTCGTCCCGCCCAAGTGTCTACATGTAACATTTTTCCTTTTTCTATGGGGACAGATCCAATTGCTCCAAAGTCAGTGTTTTCAGCAGATGGGCCGACAGCCAGTATCCGCGGATCAGATGAATATCTGTCACCAAAGCATTCATAGGCATAATCCATTACTGAATATATGCCTTTTCTTCCGCTATCCCATACTTGATGAACAGGTATACGCTTTAGTTCAACCTGGATTTCTTCACCATTTACACGGTTAAGGTATAGGATTGAATTCTGATGGGCTTTTCCCAAGATAGAAAGCATATTAATACCCAGGTTGTCAAATACTAGACCGGCTCCTCCCATCGATGAGATGTAGTGATTTCGCCATTGGGGTGACATGCCAGTAAAAAAGAGGCGGTTTGAACCTGGAAAAATTGAACCAGCCAGCAATCCAACGCCAATGTTAAGGCTATGTTTTTTATAAGATAGATACAGTCCTAAGTCTATTGGACCAAAATGATCGCCGATTTTATACCTGTCAGTTTTGTAAAAGCCTGTATTTGCGTGAACGGAAAGCACTTTTTGACAAGAATCCATTTTTGATTCCTCCATTTGAATTTGGATATTATTATGAAAAATTGTA
>CAZVCD010000275.1:0-3767 GCA_964625675.1 uncultured Victivallales bacterium
AAACCTATTTTTTCGCGGATTTCCTTCATTGTCTGTACAGCCACTTCTGATGCTTTTTCTGCGCCGGTTTTTAATACTGAGTTAACATATCCAATATCAGAGGCCAATTCATCTCTACGTTTTTTCATAGGAGTAAAATATTCCATATACATGTCAAATAATTCCTGTTTAGCAACACCGTACATTAATCCACCGGCACGATATCGTTCAGCCATTTCTTCTACCTGTTTCTCAGAAGCAAAAAGTTTATATAATGCAAAAATAGAACAGTTTTCAGGATCTTTGGGTTCTTCCGGTGCTTTAGAATCAGTAACAATTTTCATGAATTTTTTTCTTATTTTTTTATCATTACCAAAGATTTCAATAAAGTTATTATAACTTTTAGACATTTTTCGCCCATCTGTCCCAATTATAGTAGATAAATTTTCTATTATTTTAGGATTCGGCAGTGGGAAATATTCTCCATATTTATTATTGAACCTCTGTGAGATATCTCTTGCAACTTCAACGTGCTGTTTCTGGTCTTTGCCTACAGGTATAGTATCAGATTTAAAAAGAAGGATATCCGAAGTCATAAGAACTGGATAATAAAATAAACCACAATTAGCCGGTATATCATTCGCTACTTTATCTTTATAACTATGACAGCGTTCCAGCAAACCCATAGGAGTAACACAGCTTAAAATCCATGCAAGTTCAGGTATTTGAATAATATCAGATTGACGAAAAAAAACCGCCTTTTCAGGATCAAGTCCACAAGCTAAAAAATCAATAGCCGCATTTTTTACTCTTTCCCTTAAAAGCTCAGGATCCGGTGAAACGGTTAATGCATGATAATCTACAATCAGGTAAAAAGCTTCCCCTACGTTCTGCAACTCAATACACTGTTTCATCATTCCAAAATAATTCCCTATGTGCAATGTGCCGGTCGGTTGTATTCCTGAAAGTATTCTCATAATATCTATATCCTTAAGTATTTAAAATAATGTTCTTTTAAAAATTCAAAATGTAAATTTATAGTTAGGGGGTGATAAATACAAATTAAGGCCTAACTTATTCAACTTAAACTTGTTTTATTTTTTATTTTAATAAAAAAAATATTGTCATTCTATCAATACATTAAAAAAACGAATTCCTATTCTTTAAAATACTATTGTGTGTAACGCCAAGCTAAACTATATTCTATAATAACTAAAATAACATATACAAAAAAGAGCAGAATATGAAAACTTTTTTAGAGAGAGAAATAACTGATTATAAATATCTTCCTACAGATCTCTGGGATACTAAATGTTTTGCCTGCGGTAACACCAACCCTGAAGGCCTTCATATGAAATTTTATACAGATGAAAAATCTGTTTTTTCACGACTGGTCATTTCCGAGACAAAACGAGGATGGGAACAGGTTGTTCACGGTGGTATTCTTGCGACAATACTTGATGAAGTCATGGCCTGGGCCGCAATACATTTGACAGGAAGCATTATGCTAACAAAAAGCATGACTGTAAATTATATAAAACCAGTTTTTATAGAAAAACAAATATCTGCTATTGGCTGGATTCATGTACTGACCGGACCAAGAAGAGCGGTCTTAAAGGCAGAAATTTATAACGACAAAAATCAGTTATGCACAGAAGCCGTAGGCGACTATGCTCTTTTTTCAACTAAAATGGCTAAAAAACTTAAGCTCATGAACGAAGTTAGTCTTGATAAATTTGACGAATTTATTAAAGCCTGTAATTAGCCTGTACAATAATTAACATTTTTTATTCATTTTACATTCTATATTTGTGAATAAAATAATTATATTGTTAACAACTAAAGTTTACCTGATTTATTCAAATGAAGCTATTTACATGTGACTATCATTTATTTCCAATTTTATTTTTAATATTGTTTTTTGCTTTGACAAGTTGTTCTTTAAAAAAATAATAATAATGCTATGTTTTTAACAGATGGCAATACACGTTGGATAGAAACAATTCTTTCTCAGCAGATTTTTCTTAAAAAAAATTGTATAGTTACTGTTAGTCGTGATATTACGGACAGAAAAAATGAGGATAAAATACGAAATCTGATAGAAATAAATATTGATTAGTCTATAATTTCTATGTGTACAGATATTGATATTAACGAATTTAAAAAACAAACCTTAAACACTAAACACTATTATGTATCTAATTGGAATAGAACTTGGAACAACCCGAATAAAAACCGGGGTTTTTGATTTAAACGGTAATCTGATAACAGAGAAAACTAAAAGTTATCCTTTGTTTTTTGAACGTCGTCAGGGGAAAGCTGAATCTGATCCGAATGACTGGTGGAATGCAGTTAAATCCACATTAAAAGCTGTTTTATCAAAACTACCCAAGAAAGAGATCAAAGCTGTAACAGTAGGGAGCCATGGCCCTTCTCTTGTCGCAATGGATAAAAATTTAATTCCACTTACCCCTTCCATATTATGGATGGACAAAAGAGCAACGGAAGAAGCAGAATTGATCTCTACTAAGCTTAATCGTAAATCAAATGATTTAACCTGGTTTGTTCCCAGGGCTTTGTGGCTAAAAAATAACCGCCCGGATATTTTCAGTAAAATTCGTTATTTAGTACAGCCGTTAGATTATATCAATGCCAAACTGACAGGTGAGATAACCGCAACGCTCGCTTCAGATTTTATAAAACCCTGGAGTGATGAGATTATTGCAGCCTCAGGTTTAGATAAATCTATATTCCCGTCTTTTACTAAAATGGGCCATCCCATTGGGCATATAACAAAACAGGCGGCTGAAGACACAGACCTGCCATACCGGACTCCTGTTATTGCCGGAACCGGAGGTGCTGACTTTGTTGAAGTATATATTAGCAGCGCCATTGTAAAAAAGGGAATAATTTGTGATAGGGGAGGAACATCTCAAGGGGTAAATCTATGCTGGGATAAACAGCTAAACGACAGTCGTTTTTTTCGCGCGCCGCATCCATTGGTACCTGAGTTGTTTCATGTCTCCGGGCTAATGGCAACCAGCGGAAAGTCTCTGCAATGGTATAAAGAACTATACTACGGCAAAAAAACACCATATAAAAAATTCTTTAAAGATGCTGCAAAATCACCAGCCGGAGCTAAAAGACTTATTTTTTTGCCATATCTAACAGGAGAACGTACTCCATGGTGGGATTCAAAAGCTAGAGGTGTTTTTTTTGGCCTTTCCCTTGAACATGAAGAAAAAGATATTGTAAGGGCTATTCTGGAAGGTGTGGGTTTTGGTATATCCCATATTATAAATCTTTTTAAAGAAGCCGGCGCTATTCCTACAGAGATAAGAGCCTGCGGTGGGCAGGCCAGAAGTCCACTCTGGAATCAGATTAAGGCTGATATAACCGGTCTTCCCGTTAAAACGACTAAAATAGTAGACAGCGCTACTCTTGGACTTGCTATTATAGCAGGTAAAGGTGTAGGCCTTTATGACAATATTGTAGATACAGCTAATTCTCTTGTAGAAATAGATAAAGTCTATGAACCTGGCCTAAAGAATCATAAGCTTTATTCACAACTGCAGGAAATCTACGAAGATCTTTATCCTTCATTAAAAGATAATTTTGCAAAGTTGAAACAAATAAGGCTATAATTTAGCTATTTCACTTTCTAAACAGCTTATATCTTTACTGATGATTGTTTTCGACACTGTAACAAGATTGATTTTTTAACTTTTATGCAGACACCATGTCCATCAATTATACTCCGCTCCCCCCCCCCACATGTGGCGTAGCGG
>CAZVCD010000276.1:0-3747 GCA_964625675.1 uncultured Victivallales bacterium
CCGAAGGTCAATATGTAAAAAAAGGACAAACCCTCTTCCAAATAGAAAAAGCTCAATATGAAATAGAAGTTATGGCTGCACAGGGGAATTTTGATAAAGCACAGGATTTTTTAAATAATGCAGCAATCAATTTTAAAAGATACAAAGATCTTGAACCTTCAGGATCTGTTAGCAAGAAGGAATATGATAATGTTAGAAGTCAGTATAATCAGTCGAAAGCAGTTGTGCTTGTTGCAAAAGCTGCTCTTGAAAGCGCACAACTAAGCCTAAGTTATACAGATGTTAAAGCACCTTTTAATGGATGTATTGGAATTTCAACTTCTTATGTTGGTGGCTTGGTTGGACCTGAAAGCCCACCATTGGGTGAGCTTGTTCAATATAATTCTATTCATGTCGAATTTAATATTCCTGAAGCTCAAGAGGTTTCAGGAGCACAGGATTTCATTAAAGCTCATGGAAAAAACTGGAAAAGTATTGTCGGAACTAAAATTGCTCCTGATGTTATAATAAAACTAATCTTATCAAATGGAGAAGAATATAAACATGAAGGTGAAATTGACTATATTGGGATAAAAGTAAATCCTCTTACTGGAACCGTTCTGGTACGGGCGCGTTTTCAGAATCCGGATTATCTTCTGCTTCCCGGAGCTTTCTCCCGGAGAAGCTGCTAAAAAATCAATGAAGCAGGTTACCAGTCCTATTATTGCAACAACGCTTGTTCTGATGGCTGTCTTTGTTCCGGTTGTTTTTATTCCCGGAATTACAGGCCAGCTTTATAGACAGTTTGCAGTAACAGTTATTATTGCAGTAATAATTTCAGCATTCAACGCTCTTACACTAACTCCGGCATTATGTGTTACAATTTTAAAAGTAAAAGTGAAAAAGAAAAAATTTATATTATTTGTATGGTTTAATAAACTTTTTCATTTATAACTGAAAAGTACAATTGGTTAGTTTCATTTTTAATTAAAAAGCTTGTTATAGTTATTATTTTGTTTCTGATTCTTTTAGGTGGTATCTATGCTGTTTACAGCAATCTTCCAACTGGCTTTCTCCCAAATGAAGATCAGGGTATTTTCATGGTTAATGTTCAATTACCAAGTGGAGGGGCACTCCCCCGCACAGGCAAAGTTGTACAGGAAATTTCTGACTATATTTCACAAATGAAAGGTGTTGAATATGTCATGTCCTTTACTGGATTTTCCATTTTAACAGGTAGCACTGCTTCTAATTCCGGATTAGTCATTGCAGGATTGACTCCATGGAATAAAAGAACATCGCCTGAATTGTCTCAAAGTGCTATCCTGAACAAGGCAAACATGAAATTTGCAACTATATCAAGTGCTAAGGTTGAAGGATTTGGGCTGCCTCCCATTACTGGGCTAGGAGCATCAGAGGGATTTCAATTTGAACTTCAAGGAGAGTCAGGAATATCAAATCAAAAACTTTCCTCTATTTTAAATTTCTTTATAGCTAAGGCTAATCAACAGCCGGAACTCGCATATGCTTATAGCACTTACCAATCTGACGTTCCTCAAATATATGTGAATGTAAACAGAGCTAAAGCGGAAAAATTAAAGGTGCCTCTTCCTGAAATTTATAATACACTGCAAACACTACTTGGCTCCATGTATGTAAACGAATTTAATAAATTTGGAAAGGTATATCAGGTAATAGTCCAGGCACAGCAGGAGTTTAGGAAAAATATTAATGATATAAATAAATTATATGTAAGAAATATCGACGGAGATATGGTACCGTTAAGTACACTAGTTACAATAAAATCAGTACTAGGTCCAGGAGTAGTGAGTCATTATAATACCATGACATCTGCTTCAATTAACGGACAGGCAGCTAAAGGGTATAGTTCAGGTCAGGCAATCAACGCTATAGAAAGAGTAGCAGACAATATTCTTCCGAAAGATATGTCATATTCATGGACAGGCACTGCATATCAGGAAATATTGGCAGGAAATACAGTAATAATAATTTTTATTGTCTCTATTGTTTTCCTGTATTTATTCATTGTAGCTTTATATGAAAGCTGGATGCTCGTTTTTTCCGTGATTTTTTCAATACCGTTTGCTTTTTTTGGGGCCTTATTTGCTACTTGGATAACTGGGCTAGACAATAATATTTATGCACAAATAGGTTTTATTCTCATGTTTGGTCTTGCTAGCAAAACAGCCATTCTTATTGTTGAATTCGCAAAAGAACAGAGAAAAACGGGAAAAAGCATAGGTGAATCCGCAGCTTACGCGGCAAATATAAGATTCAGGCCTATTATTATGACCTCCATTGCTTTTATTATGGGAGTATTACCGCTTGTTATAGCTACGGGAGCTGGAGCTGCAAATTGCCGTTCTATTGGCACATCAGTTTTTGGTGGAATGATATTAACTGCGATTTTAGGTACAATATTTGTTCCTGCATTCTATGTAATATTCCAGAAGATTGTTGAACGAAGAAAGAAAAAAGAATAAAATATTAGAAGCATATTTGGTTTAAGTACTATATCAACTTTCAAACCGTAATTACTGATATCTACTGAGTATTTATAATTAAGCTTGTTAATAACAATTATTTATTTACGATTCGGACATATGTCCTATAATCGTAAATATTATAAAAACGTGATTCCATTCTTTTAATTTGCATTTTTTAAACCGTACGCCGGTCTTCTCAAATTAGCAGACGTTGTATTTTCTGGGTGAAGATTTTTAAAATGACATTTACTTTTTCTTTTAACTAATTGTTCATTACGCTCTTTCTGCTGAATCTGAATTTTTTCTAACGTCATTCCAAGCCGTTTGTTAGAAACAATTTCTCCATATGAGACTCTTTGCAGTTTGTCAAAGTATTTTCTAGTTTTAAGCTCCTGGCTACCATATTTTACTTTGATACTGCCATCCGGGTATTCGTATACTTTTACCTGCTTAAATTTTAATGGCCTTGTCGCTACGCTGTCCTCAATCATATACAAACTTTTCTCATACTGAAAAGTTAGATTTTTAGTTAGGCTTCTTTCTGACTGCCAGGTAAAAATTCTGTCTAGGTTATTACGTTCTTTTAAACTTAGTTCACGATGAATATTGCTAGGACAAGCAGGTTCTTTTCCGAATTTTCCATTATAACTTTTTATGAATTCAGGTAAGAATTTATTGCCTTCTTCAGGAGTTACTATATTTCTAAGTCTCATTTCTTTTATAAGGCGATCCTGCAGGGTTTTATTAGCTCTTTCAACTCTGCCCTTCGCTTCGCAGGAATCTGCACAGATAAGATCGATATTCAGCTCACTAAGAGCTCTTGTGAACTGGGTGATTCTTTTTCCGGTACTGCTGCTTTGAGTCGGCCTGAAGACGGAATGTTTGTCACTGTAGAAAGAAACAGGCTTCCCATGATTTAAAATATATTCTTTAGTCGCATCAAAGTATGTAAAAGTGGACTCTTCAGGTACAAACTTTAACTCCATGAGCTTGCTTGTTGCATCGTCAACATACACAAGGAGGTTGCATTTAGGCGATTTGCCTTCAAACCAGTCATGAACTGAACCGTCAATTTGTATGAGTTCACCATAACAAGGCCTTCTGTATCTTGGCTGATGAGCTCTTTTTAACCTCAGTTTTCTTGGAACCCATAAACCGGATTCAACCATAAGTGTATTAACAGTACCTACAGAAATATTTAAGTTGTGATTTTCTCGGAGCTTTTCACACGCAAAAGTAGGACCAAAATCATGATAATGTT
>CAZVCD010000277.1:0-3736 GCA_964625675.1 uncultured Victivallales bacterium
TTATAAAAAAACTCGCTACTATGTTTTAGAAGCGGCTTATAGAATAACACCACTATATTAAACAACAAGCGATTTTGAAAGAAATATGAAAGAAAAAACACTATTTGAAACTAAAAAAGGAAATGGCAACGAGTGGAATGGCCTATTTTGTGCTTATGAAAGCTGGGGAGAGTATTTTTGCAGAGAGATTTTTGCGAGTTATCTAGCTTTAGCCAATGCTCACATCTTTCGTAATAACGACATCCTTCGGGGTAACTGCCGGGTGAGGGGACAGTGCCGGGTATAGTTTTTAGTCGTTTTTTAGAATGGCCAAGTTTCGGTATGGCGGAAAATAATGCACGTGTATATGGGTGAAGCATAGACTTAAACAGATCCTTTGTTTTAGCTTCCTCTACTGCATGTCCTGCGTACATTACGATTACCCGATCAGCTAGTTCGGCTACAATTCCTAAATTATGAGTTACAATAATGATAGACATTCCAGTTTTATCTCTAATATCGCTTAGCAGTTGGAGTATTTGTGCCTGAATTGTTACATCAAGGGCTGTTGTTGGCTCGTCTGCAACTAGAATGTCCGGTTTTCCGGCCAGTGCCATTGCTATCATAACTCTCTGCTGCATACCACCGCTTAATTCATGAGGATAACAAAATATTCTTTGAGCAGGCTCAGGAATTCCTACCATTTCAAAAAGAGATACAACTTCTTTTTCAATGTCATCTACATCATTTCTATTGACTGTTATAGCTTCAGCAACCTGTTCTCCTACCCTATAAACCGGGTTTAAAGAAACAGAAGGTTCCTGAAAAATATATGCAATTTTTTTACCTCGAACCTTTCTTAGTTCTTTTTTTGACATAGAAAGGATCTCGTATTGTTTATTCGGATAAAGCAAATTAATATGTCCGCTTGAATAACGTCCAACAGAATCATCAACTAGTTTGGCGAGTGATAGGCAAGTAACACTTTTCCCGCATCCACTTTCGCCGACGATAGCTAATATTTCGCTTTTATGTAATGAAAAGGAAAGATTGCTTACGGCAGGGGTCCATTTTTTTCCCACAGAAAAATCTACTGAAAGATTGTCGACACTAAGTATAGGTATTTTTGTCACTTTCATCAAGTTAAACTTGTTTTTATCTTTCTTCTTTGTCGCGTTGTTTAACCTTTTGGGTTATGAATAAGTTAAAAAACAAATTTCTGTACATTTAAATTATCTAAAGCAAATTCTGGAAATACATTGGTCAAAATTTTCAATTCCGCTAAGAATATCAATTTCTATTCTAAGAAAATAAAAAGGAATATCCCGCCGACTCATTCGCGGCATTCTTACTGCGTCTTTTTCTGTTGTTAATATCCAGGTAGCTCCTGCGTCTTTTGTATTATTAACAAAATCAATCATTTCTTGCTGGGTATAGGTATGATGATCAGCAAAACGCTCTTTATATACTATTTCTGCTCCTCTTTCTGATAAAAAATTCTCAAAGCCTTTTGGGCTCGCAATACCACAGACAGTAGCAATTTTTTTACCTTTAAGAGAGGTTAACGGTAACCGTTCATCTCTTTTAAATACATTTTCCAAATATTGTGGTTGATGGCAGCATTCAATGATTTCAGCATGCCTGTTGTGATGTTCAATAAAACGTTTAAGGTGTCTTAAATGATTCCCGCCGTTTGATTTCGTAAGGAAAACATAATCAGCGCGCCGTATGTTTTTTATAGGCTCGCGGAGTAGACCTCGGGGTAGAGTATGATGATTATCAAAAGGTAATGTTGAATCAACCAAAACGATATTAATATGTGGCTTGAGGTCGAGGTATTGGAATCCGTCATCTAGAATTAATGTATCGACTTCGTATTCAGAAATAGCGTATCTGCCGGATTTTACCCTGTCCTTATCTACGAAAACAAGAACATTCTTTAGGTTAGAGGCCAGCATATACGGTTCATCTCCGGCAGTATCTGAATTAAGTAAAAGGTTTTTACCATCAGAGACAATTCTTGGAGGGACTTCATTTTTTTTAGAGTTACTGTGTGCATTTAATTTTTCAAGAAAAGTTCTGTTCTTAGATTTATATCCTCTGCTGAGAATAGCGACTTTTCTTCCTTTTTTGGAAAGAGTTCTGGCAAAAACCTCTACTACAGGAGTTTTTCCTGTTCCGCCACAGGTTAAATTGCCTATGCTGACCACTAGACAACCTAAAGGGTGTCTTCGATATATACCTTTGTCGTAGAGCCAATGTCTGAATTGGACTATATGTCGGTAAAATCTTGAAATAAAAAATAGAAAACCTCTCATAAAGATTGCAGAAGTGGTGTATTTTTTCTCACTCATACATTCTACTACGAAGTGTTCTAAAGTTTCACCTAATTTTCTAAAGTTCATAAAACCAATCTAAGCAAATTAATAAATGTGTTGATTAATGCATCAAATGAATATATTAAGGAATATATATAAAATATATCCATCCAAGTAGAATAATCAAATCAATACTTACGGTAAGTTTCTTTTACCGTAAAACTTCGCCGTAACGTCGCCTATTGTTACGACACCATGGCTGATTGCCGGTTCGATATCGTCAAGCAGTTCTTTGATCCTGCCTTCACTGTCTATAATTTCAATGACAATTGGAAGATCTATCGATAATGCTAATATTCTGGTAGTATGAATTTTTCTTTCACCACCAAATCCTTCAAGTCCTCTAAAAACAGTTGCTGAAGCGATACCATCGTCTAAGGCTTTTTTTAGAATCCAGTCACTAAGCGGTTGTTTTTCATAGCGTTCATTTTCATTGATAAAAATCCTCAATAACTTATATTGATGTTCTTTCATAAATTCTCCTTTTTTATAATATAAAATTTGATATAATGTATCCGAGCCAAACAGCCAGTATTCCGACGATTATCTGTATGAAAACATTAGCTAAGGCCTGTATAATTTTTTTATCTCTGATTAAGATAAAAGTTTCATAACCAAATGTGGAAAACGTGGTAAAAGCTCCGAGAAAACCTGTGACTAGGAGGTTTTTAGTGGTTAATCCCAGAAGAGGATTATTATTGATAATTCCAAGTATAAAACCAATTAATAGGCAACCCAGCATATTAACTATCAGTGTCCCTACAGGAAAAAAAGATTTAGAAGCCTCCTGTACCCGTGTAGAAACAAAAAAACGGAAAACAGCCCCAAAAAAGCCGCCTATCCCAATCATTAAATATTGTAATAACACAACGCAACTCCAAGTTTATCAATGAAATAGTATAAAACTAATGTTTGACGGAAAACTAATGTCAAAGAAACCTAACGAGACATAGATTTAGCTAATAATCTCGAAAATACATATCCTATCCAAACAGCAAATAGGCCGATTGTAACCTGAACTAAAACATTTAATAGCGCTATAATAAATTCCTGATTTTTAATTAGAGCAAAAGTTTCATACCCGAATGAAGAAAAGGTTGTCAAAGCACCAAGAAATCCGGTAATAAGCAACAATCTGGCTCTGGGGCCTATCAATTGTGAAACTGCAATAATACCAAACAAAAAACCAATTATCAAACACCCCAAAAGGTTGACAGCTAAAGTACCAAACGGGAAAACAGATGTTTTTGTAAATTCGTTTACCCAGGTTTCAATAATAAAACGCAAAATTGCCCCAAAACTCCCACCTATTCCGACAATTATATATTGTATAATCATAATCTTTACTTTATTTCTAAAAAAATCGTTTTTTTGCTTAA
>CAZVCD010000278.1:0-3711 GCA_964625675.1 uncultured Victivallales bacterium
AATATAGAATATCCTCCATCAATAATAAAATTATCTCCGGTATGATACGAACTTGCATCACTCATTAAGTAAACAGCTATGCCGCCCATGTCCTTAGGTGTACCCCAGCGCCGAGCAGGTACTCTTGGCATCACCGCGTCGGCAAAACGTTTCGAGTTCATATGTTTTTTTATAATATCAGTTTCAATCCAGCCAGGCATGATACTGTTTGCAGTTATCCCATATCTAGCAAATTCGACTGCCAATGATTTAACCATAGAAACCAGTCCACCTTTTGTGGAAGCATAGGGTTCATTTCCAGAAAAACCTTCTACAGCCGACAAACTGGACGTTACAATTAACCTTCCGCCTATCCCCTCTTTTTTAGAACGGGAAACCATATATCCCGCGCTTTTCTGCAAAACATTAAAAGCTCCGGTTAAATTTACATCCAGAATATTTTTCCAATCTTCCTGTTTAATTCTTAAAAAAGACAAAGCATGTCCGGCAATACCTGCATTAGCAAAACAAGCATCAACACTCCCGAACTTTCCAAGAAATGAATCAAAACTAGCTTCTACAGCATCCCTATCTGAAACATCACATACCTGTGCAAATACTTTTGATCCATACTGCTCAAGTTCTTTCAGTGCTAATTCGTTCTTTTCCGAATTAGTTCCCCATATACAGACATTCGCACCAGCTTCTGCTACAGCTTTAGCTATTCCCAGGCCAATACCGCCATTACCTCCTGTGATCAAAGCTGTTTTTCCAGATAAATCAAATAAATTATTCTGCACTTTAAAAATACCTTTCTCTAAAAATTGCAGGCTGTATCCGACGCATGCAATACATCTCTATAATTATCAGTTTCAGTTATACCAAACCTTTCTTATTCCAGCAGTTCATAACTCCATTTGTGAACGGAAGAAGAAAGACATCCCAAGGCTCGTTCAAGAAGAAATCCTTCGAGATTGTTATATGAATATCCAAATGTTGCCCGTATTCCCATGGACACAAATTCTACGGCCCTGTCCAGAGCTATTGGAAGACTGTCTCCCTGTAATAGAGCGCCTACTATCACACTGGTGAAAGCATCACCTGTCCCAGGATAAGACCCCGGCAGATAATCACAGGAAACCTTCCAATACCGCTGATCTGCTCTGTTGTAAGCTATAACCGATGTTGTTTTTTTATCCTTCCGCTCAGGCACGCTGGTTATAATCACTGTATCAGGTCCCTGTTCTGATAATTCAAAAACCCATTTTTTTACTTCTTTTTCTGTTATTTCTGTCACATAGGATTTATTTAACAAGAGAGCAGCCTCAGTTAAGTTAGGTGTTATAACATTCGCATGCTTTATCAGTGAACGCATCTTCGTGACCATACTTTTGGCAAACGGGCCATAAAGCTCACCATCATCTCCCAGCACAGGATCAACAACAACCAGCTGGTTTTCTCTTTTAAAAGACAATATCATCTCTCTTACTATGTCTATCTGTTCTTCAGACCCCAAAAAGCCGCTATAAATAGCATTAAAATCAATATTAAGTGTTTTCCAATGAGTTAAAAAATCGCGCATATGATCTGTCAAATCAACAAGTTTATAACCGGCAATCTGGCTATGAGTCGACAGTACAGCTGTAGGTAATGGAGATACCTGCATTCCCATAGCAGATAAAATTGGGATCACAACAGTCAATGACGACCTGCCAAATCCTGACAAATCGTGTATGGCCGCAACTTTTGGTATTGGATTATTCATGAACATAAATTCCTATTTTTTTGTGTTTTTTTGCGGATTCTAAACTAATTATATCGGAGGTATTTTTTACCTTTTATTATTTTTTGAAAACCATTTCGTCTTGGGTGTTACTTTTTCTGACAGCAATTTTTTAAATTCATTTCTGCGTATAAACAAACGTGCTTTTCTCATTTTTCTATATTTAATAACCATTTTTATTGAAATAAAATATCCAACAATAGCAGATAAGCCACCTATAATAGCACCTCCCACCATATATGAAAGAATAATGAAGGAACCTATATCCCAGCATTTTTCAAACGTAAATGAAGTAAAAACCTCTGAAATCAAAAACTTAATCTGCTTAACATCTAAGGCATCTCCTAATATTCGGGACCCCAAATAACAAAACCCCAGGTACATAAAAGGGGTTGTATAAGGATTTGATATCCAAGTCACAGCAAATGCCACAATTTTATTTGCTCGAAAAACAATAGCAAAAAGTACAGCCAAAAGAGCCTGGCCAAGTGGAATAGCTGTCCCCAAAAATATGCCTAATGCTACACCTAAAGCTATAGCGTGAGGAGAACCATCCGCGCGAATCAGCTTATAGTAATACTTCTTTACCATACGCCCCAATTTACGAAACATTTTCATGATAAGGCTTAGCCTTTTCAAGATAAATCTTGTTTTTGTCTTTTTGTTTTGTTACGTTGCTTAATGTTGTTAAATATGAATATTTTAAAAAGCAAATCTCTGTACATTATAAATTAGGCTGTTCATATACATCCAAACAAAGAAATGTAATTCAACCAACAGTCGTACCTATACCTAGAATATCTGCTATATTGGCCTTTGAATCAATTATCGGCTCGATTAATGAAGTTTTACATGTCATTAGCGTAGCAACTCCAGGCCCATGCCCCGCACGTAAACAGTCACTATGAACAATAATTCCGATAGTTACAGCTCCTTTTCGGTAAGCTCTCCCATACCTATTGTCATGGTCCATTAGAGCAACAAAATCACCAAATCTAATTTTATTAAGCTTATATTCTTCAACAGTTTCAGGATCACTGGTCATAATATCATAATCACCACTGGCTACATGCGCACTTCCTATACCTGACCCCATACACACAGCAGGAACCATAGTCGTTACCGGCACCTTCAGTTTAGGACCAACCTCTTTTATTTTCATTTTTTTCAATAAAGAAGGAGCAAGGTTATAAGTCATTACGTTGGGATAATCGGCTAGTTTCAGTCCCAGTCCTTTTGAAAAAATTATTATTTTATCATCATAAGCAAGCTTTTCTTTTACCTCACGCGGAAAATCCACAATAACGTGTTCAGAACCTCCGTGATGCCCAATAACGTATCCTGTAGCACCTTTCGTTTCACCTGTAATAACCTTTGCCATATTTCCCACACAGGAATATAGTTGAAATGATGAATTAGGATGTTCCATTGGTTTATTTGTATCACAGGTACAACTTACTCCCGGTTCGACATGATCCCCAGCCCAGTCAAATGCAGAATCGCCAACCTGTATATTAACAGTAATACCACCAATACTCGGAAGTAAAAATGGAGATCCGTCATGGTCTAAGCGCCAGCTCGACGTACCTTTTGGATATCCTGGATGACATTGCAGTAAAAACTCAACGACTTTTCCCTCATTTGTTTTAAGCATATTATTACCTAGTCCAGATTAAATTTATTTCACTTTTTTGTTGTTTTAATTTAATGACATGTAAGTAAAAGCAGACCCCGTAAAACAAGTTGTTGTAGACCCGCTATAAAAGGTTTGTCTACATTATAATGCAAGCAAGCTGGAATATCTACATTATAGATGAAATTATTAATTAGTGTCTGTGCTGAAAGCACATAAAGTTTTACTTGTCGAGGCGTAGCTCGATTAGAGCGAAGACTGAAGTTTTAGGTGTTAAGGTTTAAGTGAACCCATCGAATGTTTTTAATATTCTTAT
>CAZVCD010000279.1:0-3700 GCA_964625675.1 uncultured Victivallales bacterium
AAACAGTGTTCCGCCTATGTAGAAAATAACGATTGCCATTCCTGCAGGAGCTGTGAGCGGTATGTTTCTTAAACTATCTATCGCTAAAATATTTATCGTAACTAATGTAAAAACACCAATGAATTTTTTGCGTTCTTTCATATAAAGCTCACCAAGAAGTTATTTAAAGATTATTCAAATATAATAAATTTTATAGAATAAGTCAAATTGTTGTGCTTTGATTAGATAGCTGAAGGCTATTTTATTTTAAATAGTATAGGAGTTTGTTTATTATATCAAAATGTAAAAAGGTAAATTAAAAGTTTACTTTAACTTTTTATATAAAGCTAATGCCAAACATTGTTGGATATGTTACAATTTAAACACGGTCGTAAAGATTATTGAATAACATATTTAGAAAATAATAATACTAATTTAACTTGAGGGGATTTTGTATGAAACATCTAAAAACAATCAGTTTGTTGTTGGCAGTTCTAATTGTGGTGCTAACCTTAGGTTGTTCATCTATTAAGAAACAGGAAAATCCTAACTTAGCTAAAAAATGGTGGAAGCAAGCTGTCTGTTATGAAATATATGTTTGGTCTTTTAAAGACTCAAATGGCGATGGTATGGGAGACCTGAATGGTATAACTGAGGAGTTAGATTATTTACATGATCTAGGTGTAGATGTGATATGGATAACGCCCTTTTATCCGTCTCCTGGTGTAGATATGGGTTATGATATCAGCAATTATAAAGCAGTAGATCCAAAGTTTGGGACTATGGAAGATTTTCAAAATCTAATTAAAAAGGCACATAAGTTAGATATAAAAGTGCTGGTTGATATGGTATTTTCGCACACATCAAACGAGCATCCATGGTTCAAAAATGCCCTCAAATCGAAAGATAATCAATATTATGACTTTTATAATTGGGAAAAACCTAAAGAGGGTAATAAACCACCTAATGACTGGCAGTCATGGTTTTCAGGTCCAGCATGGGAATATGTAGAAAATTACAAAGAATATTATCTGCATGTTTTTGCTAAACAGCAGCCTGCGTTAAACTGGGAAAATCCTAAAGTAAGAAAAGAGATGGCAGGTGTTGCTAAGTTTTGGCTTGATAAGGGCGTTGACGGTTTAAGGTTTGATGTTATAACTCTTATCTCGATGCCCAAATTAGATCAGAGTGCAGACCTATGGGGAACAATGCCTAAGGTACATACTTATTTAAAAGCATTAAATAAAGATGTTCTTTCTAAATATGATATTTTGACTGTAGGCGAAATGCCTGGAGTTAACTATAAAAATGCCGAAGATTATATTAGTGTAGATCAACATCAGCTTGAAACTGTTTTTCAGTTGGATATCATGTCCCTAGGATGTGCAAATCATAATAAATTTGAACCGGTTCCTTATGATTTACTGAAGTTCAAAGAAATTTATGAAAACTGGTATAATGGGTTATATGGTAAAGGGTGGAACAGTATTGTGCTTGGAAACCATGACCAGCAAAGAGTGGTTAACAGATGGGGTGACGCCAAAAACTACTGGAAAGAGTCTGCTAAAATGCTGGCAACTTTTGAGCTTACCCAATGGGGAACACCATATATATATGAAGGTGATGAGATAGGCATGAAAAATTGCCCCTTTACCCGAAAAGATTTTAGAGATGTAGAAGCTATTAATTACTATAATGCTCAAATCAAAGCTGGCAAGAAAGTTATAGATTTTCTTCCTGGGCTGCTCGCTAGAAGCAGAGATAACGCTAGAACTCCTATGCAGTGGAGTGATGCAAAGAATGCAGGGTTCACTACGGGGGATAAAACCTGGATAAAAGTAAATCCAAATTATAAGGAAATTAATGTTAAATCTGAAGAAAAAGATCCAGCATCTATTTTGAACTACTATAAAAAGATGATCAAAGTGAGAAAGGCTAATCCAGGGTTAACTTACGGAACCTATGCACAGATCGATCCTGAAAATAAAGAAGTTTTTGCTTACACAAGAAATTATGAAGGCAAATCGTTTCTTGTGGTCCTTAACTTTAAAGGTAATAATGTTAAACTTGATACTTCAATCAAAGAACTGAATACTAAGTCTATCCTAATTAACAATTATGATGAAGCCCCAAAAATAACAAACGATGGAGTAATTGACTTAAAACCATATGAAGCTGCTATTTATGTAATTAAATAAAGGAGAATGCCGTGTCTTTTGAAAAATGTATCAAGTCCTTTGTTATTTACTTAACTACATTACTTGTTTCAATTACTGTTTTTGCAGGGCAAGCAAATGTTTTTAATACTGAAAACATTAGCAAGATAACTGGTTATCTTGAAAAGAATATAGCTACTAAAACCAATGTTTTTAGCTATAAAGAAAAGGACTACAGTTGTAAGTCAATACCCGGCGCAGTTATTGCATCTACAAAAGGCATGAATGCGGTTTGGGCACGGGATACTGCTCTTGTAATGGGAACAATTACCCAATTATACAAAGATGCAATAAAAGCAAATAATAAGAATAACATACAAAAATATGGTAACTACCTTTTTAATTATATTTCATTTCTTAAAAAGACAGTTCCAGTGCTTCCTCCTGATCATGCTAAATTTTATATAGACGGTAAGAAATTTCCCTGGATGAACCAGGCTGATGGTCCTGCGTTGCGTGTTATCACGCTTAGTAATATGGCTCAGGCTTTTATTACTAGTCCTCAAACAATAAAACTAATAGGTACGCAAAAATCGGTTGAGCTTAACAAGAAATTTGTAGAAGAAAACTTGTTTAGAAGTAAAACTACAAAACCGGGAAACAGTATAATAAAATATGAGGCCGATTTTATTTCGGCAAATTGGCAGAAAAAAACCATAGATTTGTGGGAGGAATCCTCAGGACACCATTTCTTTTCCGAGTTAGTACAAATGAAGGCAAGTTTGGCAGCAGCAACACTTGCAAAACAGCTTGGGCATGAAAAAATAGCAAATAAATATTTAATAACATCCTATGATATATGTCAAAGTTTAAAATCATTTTATCAAGTATGGAAATATTATGGAATCCGGCACAATCTTTCGAAACCATTAGGAGGTTTCTACTGTTATACTGAAAATAAAGTTCCAAGTCAGAAATCTTTTAAAGGTGAAATACCAAAGAAATGGTATGAAAAATGGGAAAGAGGAAGCGGGCTAAACTCTTCTACCATGCTGGGGGTAATATATGCCAATATGTTCCCCGATTTTCAGAAAGACTCAATCACATATAATGAACTTTTTAAAAATGAATACTATAAAAAACTATTAAAAATGTATAATGATAATAATATAGGAATATTGCCTACTTCCAATGAAGTTATTCAGACGGTTTTCCACTATCAAAATGCCTTTACAGCCAAATCAGTAACACCTTATGCAGAAGGTTTGGATATTTATGCCATTAATACTCTAACTTTGAAGGATAAAAACTATGGAGTTCTTGTAGGTCGATATCCTGGAGATAATTATAATGGTATAGATTGGTCAAAGGTCAATGTAGATGGTAATCCATGGTTTCTTGCAACAAGCGGACTTGCCAATTATTACTATACGTTAGCACACGAATACAGAGTTATTGGAAAAGTAATTATTCCTGATGTTGAAACAAAAACTCCTGACGTTGTGAAGTTTTTTAGACAGATAACTGGCAATAAAAATATTAAGCCGGGTATCTATACAAAAGAC
>CAZVCD010000280.1:0-3688 GCA_964625675.1 uncultured Victivallales bacterium
AGGAAATTCAACAAAAACAACAGGCGGCTGAAAAAGCATTCATATGAAGTAGTATCACAACGCTACAAAAGGGATGACCTTAATAAATATGCAAATTTATGGAAATCTCGTGTTTCAAAGACTATAAACGAACTCCCTGATGAATGGATAAATACCATTTTTGAGAAATTAAACTAAACAGGTATTTACACTGATTAGTTTAATGCTATATTATTCGTCGCTTAAAAATTCCTTTTTGTGCTCGGGTAGCTCAGTGGATAGAGCAACGGTTTCCTAAACCGTGGGTCGGAGGTTCAATTCCTCTTCCGAGTACCATTTTTTTGCCAGAATATTCCAGCCTCAATATCCCCGTTTTAGGTACTCGGCAAAATGATCTATTAGGACACTTTTTAAGTTTTTAAACAATTTTTGATTTCTAAAGTTATGATTTTGAGTCCATATTTAAAAAAATGGTATTATGTTAACGAAAGTTCTATTGATAAAGATCTTGAGCGTGAAAGATGCAATAAAATATTTAGAATAGACCTTGCTAAAGCATCTGATTGTAATAAAAATTCCAAACAAACATTATCCAGTGAAGATAAAAATAGTACGCCTAAAATACCAGAAAACAATATATGGAAAAACTGGAAATAGAAATCTCAACAAGGATGATCTTATCCATAACTGAAATCAACGACTGCTTCAACAATATTTAGTAAAAAAAAGACGGAGCCGTTAAGGGTCCCGTCTATAAGATCTGTCAAGGGAAGTATAGTGCATCCCTTCTAGGTGTATGTCCAAAGAATTTAACTTTGCAAATTTGGCTTGCCTGCAACAACACCTACAAATCTTTACTAAAAAGCAAGTTTTATAATAAATTTATTTATTTCTGTCAATTTATCAATATCTTTGTTAGATTTATTTTGTTTTTTGTGCATATTAATTTCGTCTTTTTTGTATATATCCGATATATATTTCATTACCCATAAATAGCTCAAAGAAACAGAGAGAAATACTAATGACCACTGATTTTGCTCAAGAAGCTGCAGTACTATATTCCAGACTGGCCTCTTATATCGAATCTATACCTGCTGATAAACGTCAATATGCTCTATCAGACCTTGAAAAATTGATTGATGATTTTGATGAAGTAGATGACACAACAAAATCCAGCATGAAGAAAATGTTATGTAAATTGGTAGAAGAAGCATCTTAATTATTTGTCTTTTAGAAATATCTAAAAGCTCAATCTGAATAAAAAAGGCTGTATCTGATTTTTACATCTGATACAGCCTATATAATATTTATTTGAATAATATTACTCAGGTCCTAATATTTCAGGAAACATATTGTTAAAATATTCTCTAATAACAATATAAAGAGCATCATAATCAACTTTCCAGTTCAACCTATCCTCACCTAAAGCCTCAGCGACATTTTTCGTATCAAAAGAGATTTCAGTAGAGAAATAAGGCATTAAATCGCCTAAGAATTTGTTAACAAGCTTTTCTTTGATAGTTAAATGCTTAGCTTCTTTAACTATTTCAAGTCCATCAATTCGCAACAAGGCTCTGCTAATATCTGCTATATCATCTAGTGATCCAGGATTTTTACCTGTAATATGATAAGTCTTATTTGATTGCGGGAGAAGAAATAAATCTGTAATTGTCTTTTGGACATAATCAATAGGAACAAAATATATTTTTTTTGATCTATGCGCCTGAAGGTGCATGTTCAAATCAAGATGTTCATGCGGAGCAATACCCTGTTTAGCACATTGCTGCTTTTTCATTTTAGCAAAAAACTCAAGTATCCTATAAAAGGCCAAAGGTCTTCTAATTTTTCCGTCTTTCAAATTTCCAACAATAATTGATGGACGATAAATAGTATAAGGAAGGCCAGACTCTCTTACCAGTCTTTCCGCATTATATTTACTTTTCTCATATGAATTATTAAAATGTACATTTTCTCTCGCCCCATCTTCAAGTACTACACCGGGATCTTTACCTGCAACATAAGCTGTACTAACCTGATGGTACTGTTTAACGTTCAGCTTTTTAGCAGTTTTAATCATATTTTTTGTCCCTTGGTAATTATTTATATATGTTTTACCATAGGGATCTTTTCCCAAATTAACGTCCGCTGCACAGTGAAAAATTACATCAACACCTTCGAGCGAATCAATTTTACTACTTGGAAGAGGACTTGCAATATTTCTTTTTATAACAGTAATTCTTGAGAGGGCTTCTTCCGCAAATTCAGGAGTACCGTCAAATTCACATTGTTCACGTATCGTTTCTTTAACCCTTGACCGGGCATCTTTATTACCCTGCCCACGTGTCAGGGCTATAATTTCTACATTTTTATCACGTTTCAATAAGTCTGTTACAAACGCACTGCCTACTAGACCAGTTATTCCTGTCAACAGTATTTTTTTCATAAAAAAACCCTTCACTCATTTTAGTAGTTAACTATTATATAATATATTTGTAGTATTTTAGAACACTTTTTTAGAGTCTTGCCTTTAGTATAATACTAAAATAAAGAATTGAAAAGAGCATTAATTATATTTTTCTTAATCTTATACATTTTAAGATCAATTATCAAGTATTAGTTCCAATACTAAGGCTCTCTTTATCTGCATTTTTTGTTCATATATTTACATATGACATTATCTATACAAAAATATTTTAAAATTACCATTATAATTTTGATTTCTAAGTTTATGATACAACCATTTTTTTATAATATCCGTTTACATGCCTTAGAGCCTCACAGTCTCGACTAGTGCTTGCATTTACAGCAATACTTGCCACCGACAAAAATTGAAAATTTGGTATTACATATTATTGTATAATTTTATACACACTTACTTTTATTAAAAAATATCTAGAAAGTAAATTATATGAGCAAAAAGCCATCACTACTCAATGTCGCATTATTAATTGCCGGAGCCACTATAGGTGCAGGCATTCTAGGATTACCGGTGCAAACCGGATTATCAGGTTTTTTCCCTACTCTGTTTGGCACCATTGCTATTTGGATTTTAATGTCTATAACAGCCTTTATATTAGCTGAACGTTTCATGATGAGAGCGGGCAATTTTACAAGTGATTTCCCATCTATCTTCAAAGAAGATTTTGGGGTAATAGGCAAATATTTATCTGTACTTGGCTACCTTATCAATTACTACGGAGTAATGGTTGCATATTTATGCGCATCCGCTTCAATATTAGCATTTCTAATACCTATTTCCCTACCCTCTTGGGTTTTCCTATTAATCTTTTTTGTTCCTACGGCAATTATTACGCTGTTTGGCTTAGTTTATGTTTTTCGAGCTAACTCTCTATTTATGCTTATCCTTTTTGTTACATTTGCCATTCTACTTGTTATGGTTGGCCATAAAGTTGTGTCTTCCAGACTGTTATTTACCGATTGGCCTTTTTTACCTGCTGCAATGCCGATAATACTAAACGCTTTTTTATTTCATAATATTCTACCGGCAGTAACCAGATCACTTGAGTATGATCGTAAAGCTATTTATAAATCTATAATACTGGGGACTTCCATAGCCTGCACAATTAATATATTATGGGTAATAGTTGTAATAGGAGCTTTACCGATGACAAACAGCAAAGGTGGAGAGAGCCTGCTCTATGCTTTTTTACATAACCAGCCGGCAACAGTACCTCTGGCAAGTATATTA
>CAZVCD010000281.1:0-3668 GCA_964625675.1 uncultured Victivallales bacterium
AGAACAGGTATTATAGGAAATATTGATAAAAAAGCTGATGATAATGAAATAGACGCAATGAAAAAGCTTTTTTGTGAAGGCCTTGAAGCTGGTATTCACGGATTATCCAGCGGATTATATTATATTCCTGGATGTTATGCAGATGAAAAAGAATTATTAGCTTTGGCTAAATGTATGACAGGTACCAGTTGTATTTATACAAGTCATATAAGAGACGAATCGGACGATGTTATTGAATCGATAAAAGAGGCGGCTAGAGTTGGAGAAAGAGCTGAAATTCCAGTACAGATCTCACATATAAAATGCGAAGAGAGAAGAAACTGGGGGCGGGCAAAAGAAGTACTGGATATTATTGATGATCTTAATAGTAAAGGGCAGGATGTATCAATGGATTTATATCCATATACTGCTTGTTCCACATCATTAAAATCTATATTAAAGGGAGCGCTCAAATACGGTAGCGATTATGAGGGATTAAGTGTGCCTCCTGAAGATTTACTAATTGTTTCGAGTATTAAATTTCCAGATTACAATGGATTAACGATAAAGAAAATTGCTAAAAAATATCAAAAATCGTCAAAAGATGTTGTGAATGCAATTATTCAAAAAGAAGAAGTTGCTGTTGTTCATTTAAACGATATGTCTGAAGAAGATATTTGTAGTTTTATGAAGCATTCACGGACAACAATCGGCTCTGACGGTTTACATTCTATATTAGGAAATCCTCATCCAAGGCTTTTCGGAACCTTTCCGAGAGTTTTAGGCAGATATTCTAGAGAACAAAAAATTATTACGCTTGAAGAGGCCATCTATAAAATGACTGGACTGAGCGCAGAGAAACTTAAATTAAAAAACAGGGGAATAATTAAAGAAGGAGCTTATGCTGATTTAGTTTTATTTGATCCTGAAAAAATAATTGATAAAGCTACTTTTACTGAGTCAAACGTTTATCCTGACGGTATAACTGATGTTTTTGTAAACGGGACAAGAGTTGTTAAAAATGGTTTGCACACAAAAGCCCGTCCGGGAAAAATGATAACAAGGAACGATTAATATAAGGTATAGGAATTTGCTTTTTAACTTGTTGATATACAACAGTATCATAATCCTCATTAAAAGAAAAAATTAAAACAAGTTTAACTTGATAAAAGGGAGATAAAACAATATGGGTAAATATTTCAGCAATTTTAAGGTTCCGCACGCTTTCGCATTATTAACATTTCTGATTTTAGTTTGCAGTATCGCGTCATATGTTATACCTTCCGGGAAATATGAAAAAAAAATAATTACAGTAGGTAGTTCTCAGAAAACAGTTTTAGTGCCTGGATCATTTAAATATCTGCCAAAAAAATATGAAATAAAAGATCTTCTGATCGGAAATTCTCTTCATGAAGGTTATGCTACTCCTGTTAGTATTCTACAATTTCTAACAGCTATTCCAAAAGGAATGGCTACCGGTTCCGCGATAATATTCTTTATTTTTATTGTGGGGGGAGCTTTTGGGATTTTAAATGAGACAGGTACAATAACAGCAATTCTACAATCCCTGATCAAGAAATTTGCCCATAAAAGAAAACTCTTAATTATAACGGTTATGATAGTGACAGGATTAGCCGGTTCATGTTTTGGACTTGGCGAGGAACTGCTTCCCTTAATTCCGGTGTTTCTACTATTGTCTATACGGTTGGGGTATGATAGAATGTTTGGATTTTGTCTCGTTTATCTTGCTTCATCGGTTGGGTTTGCTGCAGCAACCACAAATCCTTTTACATTACAAGTCGCTCAGGGAATAGCAGGGCTGCCATTGTGCAGCGGAATTATTTTAAGAATTATATTTTTTGCCTGCGCAATCAGTTTACTGATAACATATGTATTGTTGTATGGCAAAAAAATAGTAAATAATCATTCTGTTGCTTTACTGGGAGAAGAAGGTTTTCATATGGGAGATGCTGAGGTTAAACATACAGCATTAAACAAACGTCATGTAATAGTAATTATTACAAGCTTACTTATCTTTGCATTTTTAATATATGGTACACAGGCATATGGCTGGTTTTTAAATGAAATGGCCGGTGGTTTTATTTTAGTGGGAATATGTGCTGCTATAATTTCAAAGCTTTCAATTGAGGTAACCACCAGAGCATTTATAAAAGGTTTAGAAGGAATGGTTGTTGCTGCTTTGGTTGTGGGATTTGCGACCGGCTTACAGGTAGTTTTAGAGGAAGCACAGATTATTGATACAATTATTCATAGTGCAGATGTTCTTTTAAAAGGATTATCTTCATATTTAGCAGCGATTGGCATGTTGGTTTTTCAGACTGTTTTAAATTTCTTTATTCCTTCAGGTTCAGGGCAGGCTGCTGTAACAATGCCTTTGATGGCTCCTTTATCAGACGTTTTGCATGTTACAAGGCAAACTGCCGTTTTGGCGTTTACATGTGGAGATGGATTTTCAAATGCTATAATCCCGACTTCAGGTATGCTTATGGCTGCTTTGTCAATTGCCAATATTCCCTACGAAAAATATTTCAAGTTTGTATTTCCAATCTTTATTATGATGATGTTTCTGTCTGTAATATTCCTATCCATTGCAGTTGCAATCAGTTATTAGGTTAAAATATATGACAACACCCAGAATAGAGATAGACCTTGTAAAAATAGAACATAATGCAAATAAATTAAAGGCTTTATATAGTTCAAAAGGGATTAATATTGTCGGAGTTACAAAGGTTGTTTGCGGAGATTCAAAAATTGCTTCGGCACTACTGAAAAGTGGAATAAAAATATTTGCTGACTCGAGGGTAGCTAATATTAAGAAAATGCGCAAGGCAGGAATAAAGGCAAAGTTTATTCTATTACGAACCCCTATTCCCAGTCAGGTTGAATCCGTAGTAAGATATACAGATATTAGTCTTAATTCGGAGCTTTCGGTGATAAAAAAACTTTCAATATCAGCAGTAAAACAAAATATCACACATAAAATTATTTTAATGGTGGAGCTGGGTGACTTAAGAGAGGGATTGATGCCGTCGGATTTAGAAGCCGTCATAAAAGAGGTTATGGGGTTGAAAGGGATTAAGTTAGTCGGCATAGGAACAAATCTAGCATGTTTTGGGGGAATTAAACCTGACGATAAAAAAATGGAACAATTATCAAGCATTGCTGGAAAAATTGAAGAAAAGTTTTCACTAACATTAGAGTTTATTTCTGGTGGAAACTCAGCCAATTATAGCTGGTTTATGAAAGCAAAGGATCTTGGGAGAATCAATAATTTACGAATAGGGGAATCTATCTATTTGGGAAGAGAAACTCTACATAGAACACTCATTCCTGGGCTATTTGAAGATGCATTTACACTAATTGCAGAAGTTGTTGAGTCTAAAATAAAACCATCTGTACCATGGGGAGAAGTTTGTCAGGATGCATTTGGAAATATCCCAAAATTTAAGGATCATGGAAAAATGAGAAGGGCAATCCTTGGAGTTGGCCTGCAGGATGTTCTAGTTTCAGGACTAACACCGAAATTGGATATTGATATCATTGGGACGACAAGCGACCATATTATACTTGATGCCGGGCAAATAGACTTAAAAGTTGGGAACGAAGTTGCTTTTAACCTCAATTATGGTGCCCTGCTCTCAGCTATGACTTCTCCATATATAATAAAA
>CAZVCD010000282.1:0-3665 GCA_964625675.1 uncultured Victivallales bacterium
ATTGAATAATAAGTAGAATTATTATCTGTATTTTCTATTGTCAGAATATCTGAATCATCTCGTTTATATCCACCTAAATACAGCTCACCACAGTGTCTGCAAATTAAAATCTCTAGTACTTTTCCACCACATTCACATAGGTTTTTAGGTTTTCTAAATAATTTTCCTATTTTCCTATCCTTAAACCTATACTCTTCTTCAACCATAGTGCAGTTTGGATTACAACATCCCCAGAGTCCCTCAATATTCCTAAAGAAAAAATGTCCCCTAATGGGTTGTAGAGAAACACCTGAATTATCGATTGAATTGGCCATTATTGTAATTGCAGCTTCAAGTAAGTCTAAATATTTTTGTTCATTGTAATCGATATAATTTTTAAATAATATTGACGAAATATAGGATGCATCTTTGGCTTTAATGTTTCCATCTTCGTCTTGAGTTGCATAGGTAAACCATTCTTTTAAGTTAAATTTATCTGATGCTTCAATAAAACTACTAAATGAAGTACCTTCAAGAAGTAGTTCCTTGGAATCAATACCATTGCTCATTTTATCTTTGACAGATTCCAAAAAAGTTAAATCTAACGGGCGTAATTCTTCTGGTTTAATTATAATATTTTCAGGGTCACGTATTACCTTAAAAAGATCATGAAATTTAGATGGGTCAGTACCAAAAAAATTACTAATAAATTTATTCGTTCTCTCTCCTTTTCCCATTGAAGCAGAAGAAGCAAGAAATTGCACCTGACTTGAATCAGGACTTAATCCTAAGCGCTCTAATAGAAGTTTTATTAAATAAGAAACTTCAGTACCCGATGTTCCTCTATAAGAGTGTAATTCGTCTATAACAAGATGAAATATGCGACTTTTATCTTCGGCAAGCCATTCTTTAGTAGAGTCAAAAATATTACTTTCCCGGTCTCTCATTAGAATAATATTCAGCATACTATAATTTGTAATAAAAATATCAGGTGGATTGTCCTGCATGCTGAACCTATCCCACATTTCAGCAGAATCATTATCCATACAAGGGGTATTATAAATTAGCTCTGAATCTTCAAGATTTTTTACAGAATTACAAGCAGAGTTCCAATTAGATTTCAGTTCTCTTTCTGTTTTAAAAAGTTCATTTTGAGAAAATCTATTTTTTCGTCCACTTCCTGGTGTTTGACCTGTATATCTTCCAAAATAAAATCGGCCACCTTTTCTGTTTTTATTGAGCCAATCTCTTGCTCCATTTTTATTGCTGTTTAATCCTTTCCTTAATCGAATCATCTGATCTTCTGCTAGAGCATTTAAAGGGTATATAATAAGTCCTCTAATTGCTCTAGGTCTAGAGATAGTATCATTCCATGTTCTTGATTCACTTACAAGATCTGCCAAAATAGGCAGCAAAAAACATTCTGTTTTACCTGATCCAGTACCGGTTGTAACAACAATATGCTTTCTTTTAATTACAGCACTCTCAATAGCTTCTACTTGATGTAAATACAGTTTTTTGGTTCCAGTGAAAAATCCAGATGCGACAAAATCCCTAAAGTCTGTATCCAGCCCTAGAGTTTTACAGGTTTCAGGCAATGTAAGGTGCTCTTTATATTTAGGCACAAGTTCTATTATAGGAGGTTGGCATAAGACACCAATTTTGTCATAAAGTTTTCTTCGTTCTAGTATGTATTTTTCATCAATTAATGGAAGGCCGCTATCAATATACTTTAATAATGTTGATTTTAATTCTTTCCAAATATGAATTGGGTTTTTCATTTATTGCATTCACTTATATTATTGTTAAAAATTCTTTTTAATTCATTATACATTCTTAAAGTTATATTTGGATAAATAAAATAACTACAAGTGGATTTTACTGAATCTTCCTGTTCAATAGAAGCCAATCTTAAGATTCTATCTACAATTATTGGAATATTGAGCATTTTATTTATCTTAAGTTCAAGAGTTTTATTATTATAGATTAAATAATTTTCTTTATGGAGTGAGGACTGAGCGCATTGTGATATATAAAAGAGTTCTGGATTTATTTCTCTGCCTAGCAGTTTCTTGAATTTACCATTAATTAAAAAGTAACGATTACAAAATTTATTATCTTTATGGCGGTATATACCCTCAGTTGAAATTTCTTTAACGAATACCCAACCTTTTCCAATTTTGAAATGATAGTCTGGTTTGTTAATGTCGCAAGTTTCAAGTTTATTTATTACTGAAATTACATCAGGTATATTTTGCAGAGCAATTAAAGGCTCAGGCACTATAACAGGAATATTTTCATCTTCACCAAATTTTTCAATTACCGTTGTATTAGATAATGCCCTGCATATTCTGAAATTTCCTATCATAGAATTTTCAGATATTTCAATGATTTGTTCAAGTTGCTTATCTGTTAAATTGATACATGTAAAGTTAGCATGAGATTTATTTGAGAAAATTACTGGAGACGAAACTGCATAATTTTCATTGCCTTGGAATTCTATAAGTCCATACCTTAAAAGTGGAAAAAATAAATAGTACAGCCTGTTTGTGTATTTTTTTATAGAATAATTATCATTGTCAATTAAATTTTCACATGCAGTTCTTATTTTTGATATTGTCAGCGATGTGTCATGATGAAGTATCCACCTAAAAAGTAAATCCTGTTCATGATAGTAATCATTCATGATTAAATCCAAAACAATACTCTAAAATATCTTCTTTTCCCAAATTAGGGTCAAGAGGTTCCATTTCAAAATATTTTAAAGTTTTTAAATCTATACATAAATTTTCATATGGAACATCAACAATATTCAAATCTAAAAAATTAGTTTTGTGTCTTATAGCTCCCCAGTTTAAAAATGTTTCTTTATATAGAGGTAAACCAATGATAGGACCTGGTTCGCTGAAAGGAAGATAAGTGGCTAATATTTTTAAATTTCGGGGCCATCTTTTTTTTAAATAAGGAAAATATTTTCTATTATCGTTTATAATATCAAACAAAGGTCTACCCCAACATTCAGGGCTTGATAAATTAATATCTTCTAGTATAAGAATATGGATGATATCTTTATATTCATAGCAAGAAGATAAAATTTGAGATAAACCGTTATCATGGAATTTTTTATATTTAATCCAATCAGCTTCCACAGGCTGAAAAATATACCTGACATTGCCAAGTGCATTGATAACAGCACCGGCATAATCTATACTTGGGAGCATTGTACATTTGTAGTTAGATAGACAATTGAGAATATTCTTTGCATAATTTACTTTAATTTTTTTTTGCGCAAGGTAATACTGTAATCTTTTTACTGCATTATCCACATTGTCTGCTACGTTTGCCTCAGATCTATTTTCCTCTGGTTCGATTGTATTTATCTGGTGGCTTTTAGGTGAAGTTATATTGCTGTTAATTTTAAGTGCTATTTTTAGGTCATTAATTAATCTATCATAGTTTTCTACTGCGAATTTAAGTGATTGTTCTTCTGATTTAATTTGTTCTTTAATCGTCTTTAATTTGTCTTTAAAAGGTTCCAATGATTCATTGATATTATTTAAAGTAGCAATTTTTTTTCGTTTAAGTTTATCTATATCTTCAACTAAATTTGATTGTTCTATTTTAAGAGTTTCTATATCATTTTTTAAAATTAATTTTTTGCCTTGACCATGCACTATTGTCTGAAC
>CAZVCD010000283.1:0-3646 GCA_964625675.1 uncultured Victivallales bacterium
AATGCCGTTCTGTGGAATATTTGGTCTAATTCTTTTTCCAGTTTATATACTCCGGAAATAGTATTCTTGTTATATCTGCAAATATTTTTGATCTTTATCTAGTTAGAAGGCTGAAAATATGTAAAATTTATCTATCTGTAAAGAGCGACAGCGAACCACAGATTAGGTCTACTGATCTAGTTAACTTTCTGCTTTAAATCCTTCATGGAAGTTAACAATTCCTTTAGGGATTTTTTTATTAAATGGTAAAACCAGAAAAACCTCCTGAGGAATTCCCTCAAAAATCATTTCTGGATTATTATTAAAACCAAATTTTCTGTAATAATCCGGAAATTCTACAAGTGCACAGCCTTGTCCTCCTATATCTTTTAACAAAGATAGTCCTTTATTGACAAGTGCTTTTCCTATCCCTTGTTTCTGATAATCGGCCAATACAGAAACTGGCCCCAGGCCATACCAATCGTTTGTGCCGTCTGAAACGGTTATTGGCGAAAAAGCAATGTGCCCGACGATATGTCCATCAATTTCAGCAACTAGGGAGATAGTCAATACACCTGCTAATCTTAACGCATTGACAATAAAGTGTTCTGTTTGTCGGCTGATCGGATGATTTTTAAAAGCAGCGATTGTAACGTCTGTTATTGCTTCAATATCTGAATTTTGTTCTTTTCTTATAATCATAATTTTCCTTTATGTTAATTTTTTTTAGCTAACATTAAAATTCAGCCTTTCATGATTTCCAGATATTAATAATTACTTCGCATTCTTCCATTTGATATTCTTTTAAGTTTTCATCATAAAGTTCATTTTTAATATATTCTTCTATCTTATTTAATTGTTTATTTGTATATTCGTTTTTATTATCAATTTTTTTTTGAATTTCATCATTTGTTAAGTTTACAGGATGTAACCAGCTTTCTAATGTAAAAAGTTTACATATCGAGAAAAAATCTTCGAAATTTTTACTTTTTATATGGCTGGTATATGGAATAACTTCTATTGAGTAATTTAAGTCATTCAGAAATATTTGATTTAATCTGTTAAAATCACAACTCATATCCAGAAAGAAACGGGAATAAAACTCAAAACCTTTACCATATGAAGCAGGGGTAATAAATGATGCACATCCCCCTTCATTAAGCATATTATAAGCTTTGCGAATAAATTCTTTTTGGGTCTTTTTATTTATAAGCCAAAAGACATGGCTACAGAGAATAAAATCAAACTTATCTTGAATCTTCAAATCCATAAAATATTCATTGAAGTAAGTATAATTATGTTTTTTATAAACATCATTGTGCTCATAATTGGGTTCGATAACCGTAACACTTTGAAAACTATTGCTAATTCTTTTGGTAAGTGCTCCATTTGCGGCTCCAATGTCTAGAAAACTTTTATGCTTTTTTAATCGAAAAATTATTTTCTTAAGAAGCGTTGAAACTATGTTATGCTCATTTGAGTTTTTTATATAAATACTATGCCATTTTTTATAAATTTTATTATCGATTATATTCGTTGTAGTCATATTATAGATCCCTTTATTATTCTTTCTTTGTAACGTTTGAAGTTACTTGTATTTTCGCTGCGACCTGTCTCCGCCATCTTGTCTCGGCGTAGCCTCGTGCGAAGACGGAAGCTCAACGAGCGACTGTGTCAGGGCATAGCTAAAAGCGAAGCCTGAAGGTTGGAGCAAGAAAATATCAAGAGCATCTATTAGTTAGATGTTTCATTTTCAAAATCGTAAGCTATTATTTTTACTGCTTTTGATTTCAATACATTTTTTACATAGTTTACATGCATTTTGCTTTTTAAATATGTATTCATTTCTTTCATGTTCTTGAACTTCATAGACACTGCAAAAGTAAAACTATCATCTACGATATCTCTATTGCTTTTTATTGATTTTCCTACAGAAAAGCCTGATACTCCAGGAATAGAATTCAATTTTTTGGTTTCATTTATAATCACTTCTATATCATTGCTTTTGACAGACTTATCAAGCCAGCAAATAATAATATGTGTTAAAGACTTTTCTTTTACATCTTGTATATTACTAGCAAAAGATGTTAATGTAAGAAACACCAAAACAGTGGCTAGAACGAGTTTAATTTGTGATTTCATAATAATTTTCTTTCATCTTTATTTTAGTATCTAACGTGTAATTCATTGATAGGCGACCGTGTCTGGGCATAGCCTAACAAGCGACACCTGATTAGCCTGTTCAATGGAATGATTGGTTAAGTATAGCTATCTTATAAAATAGCCATCAACTTTCCAGCAATTATCTTTGTCTAACTTAAGTGTTATCGTCTCGATAGCTGACTTTTCATTTTTGAAAGATGATTTAAATTTAATAATCACATATTTCCCATCTGGAACACCTGGAAGTGAAGTTTTGGAATTAACAGACATGAGTTTTCTGGTAATGACTTTTCCTAAAGGATTTCTTATTGCACTTGTATCTATTTTAAATTTTTCTTTACTGACAACTGATTTGAAGTACTCGGCTGCTTCTTCCCAGCTATCTGTATATTTTTTATTGTCAACTAGTTTAAGCCATGATTGTGCTGAGTTAATTGCTTCCTTTTCTGTTTTTGTCTCAATTTTAGTTTGAGATACACATCCAACAATACCGATTGTTATGATTCCGACTACAGCAAAAATCAAATTCCTCATCTTTTTCTTCTCCTATCGCTTAATTATGTACTTAACATATTGGTCACTTATATCTTTTGGTTATCATCATTTTTCTGTTTTATTCAACAAAATCTGGTACTTTTATTTTCTTTGCAATTCCAATAGCCTCTGGTGGCCATGGTTTATTGGTATTATCTTTTCTTGGATATATTATAACCTTGTTTGGGAATATCAGATAATTTAATTCAGCTGTATCCATCTCTATAAACCAGCCTTGTCGTTTAACAGCCTGACTTAACATATCTGCTATCTTGTCTGCATTTTCCTGCTTTCCTTCAAATGCAATACCTGTCCAAAAATCATCAATATATCCAGCTTGCATATTTTCAGGGCAGGGATAAGTTTCAGTTTTTGTGATTGTCAATTTGTCCAATACTGTTTTATCTTGCAAACTTTCTTTTAGTAAATAACCACGGTATTTCATTCTTGATATTTTCCGATTTATTTATGGATAACGTTGGAATTCTCCGGCCGAGCAGCGCGAGGTTCAGTGAAATGATTAGTTAAGTTGTATTATAGATTTCTATTTGCCTTAAACGGATTTTGATTGTTTCAAGCATAGCTTTGAGAGCTATAATTTTTGATAATGTTCCACCCCTATATCTATCTGCTGTAAATATAGTTTTAGTTTTTAAATATTTTTCCCATGCTTTTTGTTCATTTTGAAAAAGTTCTTGGCCTGTAATATCTAATTCCTTTTTAAGAATATTGATTTTTAAATTCATTTCAACTTTAAGAACTTTTATCTGTGCGTCTAATTTTATTACTGTTTCAAGACTACTCTCGGCAATCAAAGATGTGTTAAATAAAAGTATTATTGTAATAAAAATTGTCTTCATTGTCCATCTTTTCTTCTATTTATAAGTTTTCATTTATTCAATTATTTTCTTTCGGTGACTATACTTTATCCCAAATTCCTCAAGTTCTTCAAGAACAGGATTGTATATCT
>CAZVCD010000284.1:0-3622 GCA_964625675.1 uncultured Victivallales bacterium
TGGTACGCCCGGCGGGATTCGAACCCACGACCTTCTGCTCCGGAGGCAGACGCTCTATCCAGCTGAGCTACGGGCGCTTATCTTGAGATTTTAGTGTTAGTATTATACACCAAAACAGTAAAAACAAAACTCTTTATCATTAGAATAATTGAATTTATCTTTTTTTCAGGCTAAACTAAACACTGTACTAAGTTTTAGGTTTTAAGTTTTAGGTTTTAGGTAAAAAATAAAACCTAAATAAATATAGAAATGATTTTATATAATGGATAAAAAATTTGGAAAAATCTTACATGGTCAGTCATCTCTTCTAGAAAATTCTTATAAAGAATTTAATCAGATTCCTGTTGACCTGGATTTATGTAAAGGCAGTCAACCTGATTATATATATAAGTATCAGCAAACAATAGAAAAACCTGTTGAAGCCTCTGCTCCGGGGACATTTAATTTTAAAAAGATTCAAACTGTGCGTTTTGAACCGACCGACAAAGAAGGTTGGTGGTTTAAAAGAGAAGATATAGTAGGTTCTTCCCCTGTTCAGGTTGCATGTAAAAATGCAAGAACGACTAATGCCGGAGGCGTGAGAAATATTGTTTTAGACGGCGCAGAACCAAACTATGTCAGACTGATAGAACATATTATTGCCTTAAAAGCTGGGCTTGATATAGATAATTTAATGATTTGTGTAGGTTCAGATGATCCTCCGCTTTTTGAATCAGGCAGTGTTGATTTAATTAAAGCGTTGGATTCTGCCGGCAGAAAAAAAACTTCACTCCCTTGCAGATTTTATACAGTAAAGGAAACAGTATCCGCTCAATGGGACAATGGTAGTTTCTTAATAATATCTCCTTTGGATAATAATAATGTTCCTGTTTTAAATCTTGACTGTTGTGTGAATTATAATAATGTCATGGGAAAACAGCGAATAAAGTACACAGTATCTTTAGAGAATTTCAAAACCGGAGCGCAGGCTAGAACTGATGCCAGTCTTAAGCATGCGATACTGTGTAAAACTATCGGTAAAATTATACCGTCTACAAGAAATCTTGGTTATAATAAAAAAAATGTTTTAGTTGCCGGACAGTCTAAATATTACACTAAGCCAAAACTTCTCCATAATGGAAAATCTCTTGAATCAGTTTGGCACAGAGCGACATTAGACCTGCTTGCAGCTGTAGCCCTGATTAGTGAAGGCCGTTTTTTGGGTAACATTGTTTCATACAAAGCTGGACACACACAGGACGTAGAATTAATGAAATTGCTCTATAAAAACGATATGCTGAAAGAGATCAAAATTAATTCATGATTGTTGATTTAAAATTTATGATGTAAATAATAAACATCGGATGTAGGGGCAGACCTGAATGGTACTAAGTTAAGGCATAGAAAGCATTATCCTATTTAACTGAATATCCAATATCCAACAAGGAATATCCAACCGAAGAAGGATTAAAAATAGAGAACAGCTCAAATAAAAAGTAAAAATATTACTAGTTGATATTATTAAATAATTATATTTATAATTTTCATATGTTCTTTATTATCAAAGTTTAAAAGGTTAAATATTTTAAATTTATACTTGTGAAAAAAGAGAGTTTGCGCTAGGTTTAAATTGGATGTTGGACATTCCTTGTTGAATATTGGATATTCATTTTTTATATACCTACCCACTCAAAATGAAAAGGAACCGAAAAGTTTAATTTTATCGTTCTTAACTTTGTGCCATTCGGGGCAGACCTATCTGTCTGCCCTAATACCGCACAACAACAAAATATTAATAGTGTAAATAACATTGAATAGAAACAGAAAAATTATAATTAACAATTATTGTTTGATACCGAAAAAGGGCGGACACATAGGTCCGCCCCTACACCACAATCATCGATAAAATTAAAGTTTCAGGGAGTTTCGTATTCCCCTCATCAGAGGGGGAAAGGGATGGAGGTACTATCTAAATCCTATGCATAATATATTAAAAGAAAATGAAGACTGGTATTTATGGAAGGATGTCGATCACTCTCCAATGCTGAATATGGCCATAGATGAAACTCTTCTTCCGGAAATTAACTCACTCCAAAAACCATTATTAAGGATTTACGGTTGGGACCGTCCGTCTGTATCTATAGGATATGTTCAAAAATATACAGCAGCACCTCAGAGCAATTATACTATTGTTCGTCGTCCAACCGGAGGAGGAGTGGTTTTTCATGATGTAGATTTGACTTATACAGTAGTAGTTCCGTTAGGACACTGGATTGAAAAACAAAACAGGCTGGAAAGCTATCACATCTTTCATAGAATTGTAATCAAAGCACTGGCTTCTTTAAATATAGCTTCCAGCTTGGTTGAATCAGGAACAGAACCTGTGGATCGTTCAACAATGACCTGTTTCACATCACCCACCCGTTATGATGTTGTATCAAACAGTACTTCCAATGCACAAACTAAAGTAGCCGGTGCAGCTCAACGCAGAACAAAATATGGAATTCTACACCAGGGAAGTATTGTAATAAAAGATATTAGCTCTAAACGAAAAAAGCTGACAGAATCTTTACTGTCAGCTTTTATTAAAGAATTAGATATTAGTTTTATCGACTTCAAACCTTCTGATAATCTGTTATCTTCCGCAAAAGACCTGGCTGAGTCAAAATATTCCACTGAAAGTTGGAATAAGCTCCGAAAAGCGTAGTCAGAACTTAAAACTGTTGGCGTCTCATTACCTTTTGTTTTGGCTTTTGAGCTTTAGGTTCTTCAAGATATAGTGAATACCATTGATCGCCTAAACCGGCATTGGAAAACTTATTAGTTTTACCGTTAACAAGATTTTCCCAGTTTTTGACAATTGTATCGTGAGTTGTAACTTTTTTAGCTTTTAATAACGCCTTAATTGCTTCTTCTGTTTCACCATTTTTAACTAGAATCCATGAGTATATGCCATATAAAAGGGCAGCATTATCACTCTTATACTTTCTAACTTTTCTTTTAAATGTTTTTTTATACCCATTGTCTTTGTTTTTATACTGTCTTGCCATTTTCATAGCGATTGACATAGGCTCCATGTACATAGCTTTAGGTATCAGGTTATCAACTTTATCGTATTCTTTCAGCTGATAATAGAACTGCATTCTCATTGTATTAACTTGTTTCCTCAGAAGAATATTCCAGGAAAACAAGGGTTCAAGGCGTTTTGTTGCATCAAGCGCTTCTCTTATAAAAACCTGCTGATCTTTTTCCAGGATTGCCTGCATAGTTTTCATCCCACCTTTGGGCTTTTGCTGAAAAAACTGTACTTTCCTATTGAGCTTTTCCTGTCCGCCAAGAATAATATTCTGAATATCATTTGTACGTTTTTTTACCATTTTTCTTGTAAAAAGTCCAATTAGAACCTGCAGGATAATAAAAAGTAAAACACCAGAAATAATGCCCCATGTATAACTAAAATCTGTGTATTTAAAAATTTCAATACCAAAAGCTCCGCTCAATCCTAATGAAATTACTAATGCCAACATATAATAAATCTCCTTTTGAGTATTATTTTCTTATGTAAAAGTATGCAAAGAATATAGAATATAACGTTAGGGAATGAAAATTCAAGATAAATCTTGCTTTTGTCTTTTTGTTTTAC
>CAZVCD010000285.1:0-3599 GCA_964625675.1 uncultured Victivallales bacterium
GTAAGCCTAGAGAGTACTATCACTCATAATGAAGCTGTAAAGACTAAACAGGACAGGCTAATCTCGTGCAGATTTTCGACAACATCTAACTAGAATGACATTCCCATACTAGATAAAGGTCTTGTATTTCCTGAATTCATTAAAGGTCTATTTTGCGGCAATAAACTTACACCATTTCTTTCCTGCGGGCTCATACATCCTCCGCAAAATACTGATATAAGCAATAGCAGTGTTAAAAGAAAAAAGAATGAGACTTTGGCTTTAATATTAATATTCATAAATTATAAGACCCCATTTCCATAAGCTGTATAATCACTATCGCTAATAAAAACAAAAATGTTATTATAGCTGAAATTTTAATGATTTTTTTCAATATTCTTTTCCTTAGTTTATCATTGTCATGAAGGTTAAACTTATTTGCCGTGTCAGGCAATATAAAATCATACTGTTTTGTCTAAATTGGGAAAAAAACAGTATCTCCTGTCTGAATGACAGCATCTGAAGGAGAACTCAAATTTACAACAGCGTAGTTATCAACTACTTTAATAACATTTACTTTGGCAATAAATTTATTTTCACGTGATACAAACATTTCTTTGTTAAGCGGCAATGCAACGGTAGCAGTTTCTTCTCTACCGTCAATTGTAAAATCTATATTATTATTTTTTCCAATATCAATGATAGCAAAACCCCATTTTTTATCATACTTGAGAACTTTTCCTGTCAATTTTACGTACAATCCGGATTCTATATCTTTCAGTTTGTTTTCATATTCTAATCTTTTATCCGGATGCATTTTTTCTAGTGGATTTAAAGCTTCACCACTACTGCCTGAAACCTGATGTTTACTAATGGAGTTTGTTAAGTCAGCGTTCTTTTTTTGCAGTTCTTCAAGCTGCTTTTCATATTCAGTAATAAGAGTTTTATACTCTTTACCAGAAGCAGAACTTGGCATATTTAAAAGTTTATCCTCAATTTTTTTCAGTTTCGAATCACTCTCATTAAACTGTTCTTTAGCACTATTCAGCTCACTGTTAACTATTTTTATGTTTTGAGTCAGTTTATTTAATGTCTCTGAATATCCTTTTAAATTTTTATTTGCTGATACAAATGCTGATTTATCTTCCAGTGGTTGTTGTATTTCATCTGCTATTTTCACAAAATAGTCAACAAAAAAATTATTTCTATCATTGACCTGTTCTGAGTATTGTACCAGGTCATCGGCTGATTTCTGATAGGTTTTGACCGACTGAAACTGTTTTTCGGTAAATTTTGCGGGAAGCTGTAGTTTGGTAGCAATAACTGCCAATGTTTTCCCCATATTATTTCTTTGTTTTATAATGTCTCGTGCCTGTTTTTCGGCTTTTTTCAAGTTAGCACCTAAAACCTGCAAACCTTTTGTGCTGTTTGCATACAAGTTGCGTGAATATAAAGTTCCACTGCCACGGTCCAGGATAACAGCTATATTACTAATTGCCGAAACCATTTTTTGGTTACTTTCAGAGAGTTCTTTACGTTTGCCATATAAAAGAAAAGCAAGAATCAAAGAAATAATAACAAGAATCAAAGAAATAACATTAATAACTCGATAGAGCAAAGGCGATTTCATGTTTAATTTAGAAAAAATCATTGAACCCTTTCCTTGTATAAAATAAAAATTAAAATCCATATGTTGAAAAAGTCAGACAAGCTTAACCTTAATTATACTATAAGAAAGTGCTGAATCCAGTACAAGTTAAACTTGTTTTATATTTTTCTTTTAATAAAAAACAATATACTGTTAACTATCAAGGTAAACCTTGTTTTTGCCTTTTTGCTTTAACTTCTAATACAACATTGTTGTCTATTAACAACTTAAAAAGCAAAATCCTATGCTTTTATACCCAAAGCGAAATGATTTTCGGAAAAAAATAAAAAAAATTGAGGATAACAATCTCACAGATGACCCAAAGATTAAAATGCCTCCGGTATAAACAAGATGAAATATAAAATAATTATCATAAAAGTATAAAATCTATAGGAAAAGAGAAAATTATTCTTGAGTATCTTGTCAAGCTTATTATTATAAATTATAATATAGGTAAGCCTATTATTTTTTGCAAGAGGCAGTATGTTTAAATTATAATTTCTGCCGGCGCTTTACAAACTAAAGTGAATAAGAACGCTGATAATCCGATTTTTGCGCTGCACATATATCGGTTCGGTTGGTTCTCAAATTAAACTTGTTATGTATTGGATATTATTATATGCCATTTGTCTTAAAACAATTAAACAACTTTAGTAACGATGAAGAGTCTCCGCCTCCTCTATATTATTCCGGGACAATACGGGTTGGTTCTGGTGAAGACTGCGACCTAATAATTAAGACAAAAAAAATATTACCTTTTCATTGTGAAATCTACCATAGAGGCATAGAATTTAGATTTGTTGCCGCACAATCTGCTTTTGTAGAAATTAATGATTCTCCTGTTTTAAAATGGCCAGCAGTTTTAAAAGATGGCGATATTCTGACAATGGGAATAACAAAATTTCAGTTCAATATAATTCAATCTATACCACGCAGAAGCTGGCGTGCCAGTTTTGCTGCTCATTCCGCTGTGCTTTTATTGATTGCATTGGTACTCTTTGAAGTTGCAGTCATTGTTTGGTTGCCATATACACTACATAAAAAAAGAACCTGGGAGCTTGCAACGGCCAAACAAGATATTGTTAGACAAATAGATAAATTGCGCAACTCAACAAGAGGCATGCATGCCATCGGACCAGATGAAACAAGTATTAAAAATCTTCTACTGAACAGTGAAAACTCTATTGCTGCCTACATAAGAAAATATAGCAACAAAATGACTACTGAACAGACAAGAACAATCCATAAAGATATATACAAACTTAAAACTATAGTCAGCCAATGGGCGAATTATAAAATTCCATATACATTTCAAGAAACTATTAATCCTGATATTTATATAGAGAATTTATGTTCTTACCTAGAGAAGCAAACCAGTAGCTACATACCCACAGGCACTATCGTCGTTAACCCTCAACCCAAAAAATAAGCTTAAGGTAACTGCTATGAGAAAAGAAGAAGCCAACAACATAATAAGCAAGTTCAAGGGTAAAAAAATAGCTGTTGTTGGTGATCTTATGCTGGATGTTTATGTATGGGGAAAAGTTTCAAGAATTTCTCCTGAAGCACCAGTCCCAGTTGTCCATGTCAATAAAAAGACATATACCTTAGGTGGCGCTGCAAATGTAATGTGCAATATTACGTCCCTTGGTGGAGATGCCTTGGCTTTTGGCCTTATCGGTAAAGGAGAAAATGGCACACTTTTATTAGATTTAATGAATAAACGAGGCATAAATACGGAAAATATTATTATTGATGAAGATTATCTAACTATTGAAAAACAAAGAATTATTGCAGATTCTCAACAGCTAGCCCGTGTCGACTATGAAAAGCAGGATTCTGTCTCTCATATAATACAGGGAAAAACAATGAATCGTATCATTTCAATGCTCGAGAAAAAAGAACTTGATGCTGTTATTTTTGAAGATTACGCAAAAGGACTTCTTTCAAGCGAAATGGTTAACAAAATAAT
>CAZVCD010000286.1:0-3599 GCA_964625675.1 uncultured Victivallales bacterium
ACTTCATTGAGCGTAACGAAAATGTAATTTTTATTGGACAATGTGGTACTGGGAATTATGCAAAGTATTTACTTATGTAAAGTAAACATGTAGCTTTCTAACTGGCACACCTGTTTTTTTTTGTTATTTCTTTACATAATATTTTAAGTATTAGATGTTATTATGCATCTTAATCTTAAATTATGGAGGAATATTATGTCAAGGAAACGATCAATCATAGAACTCGTAGAAGCTGTATTGCAGGAACTGGAACGTCTGGATTACAGTTATTCCAGTATTAAAACTTCCCGGCTTTTCTACAAAAGAGTTATTAATTATGCTGAATCAGAAGGAGAAATTTATTATTCGGAAGAAATTGGAAATAAATTTTTAGCTGAATATTACAATTGCAGAATAAATATTTTTACAGATGTAATGCCTAAAAATCTCCGATATCCGATTCGGAGAATTAGAATTCTGGGTGATTATCAGTTACATGGAATAATATTTCGACGAAAAAAGATGAAACCTGAATATATTTGTCCTTCTCAATTTCATGATAGTTATACGGCATTTGAAAAAGAATGTGAAAGACGCGATTATTCTAAACGTGGAATGCGCTCTAAAATGAATAGACTTAGGAATTTTCTTGACTATCTTGATGATGTCGGCATAAAATCATTAGAAGAAATATCTCCGAAAATCCTCTCTGCACATGCAAAGGCTACGGTTCATCATCATAGTAAAAGTATTTCATCAAATCTTACAGCCCAGAGAACATTTCTGAAGTTTCTTTATCTCGAAGAATATATATCAAAAGATTTATCACTTGATGTGCCAAAAGTAAAAAATTACTATTGTCCGAAAATCCCATCTGTCTGGAATACTAATGACATTAAACGCATGTTAAAAGTTATTGATAAAGGAAGTCCGATTGGAAAAAGGGATTATGCTATATTGTTAATAGTTACACGGCTGGGAATACGGGTTGGCGATTTAAAAGAACTGACATTGAACAACTTAAAATGGGAAACAAAAAGCATTGAATTTACTCAGCACAAAACAAACCGCATAATTAATTATCCAATACTGGATGATATTGGCTGGGCACTTATTGACTACTTAAAAAATGGTCGTCCCAAAACAAAATCACCTTATCTGTTTATACGTTATAATCCACCATTTCAGGAATTTGGAGAAAATGCAAATCTTCACAATATTATAAAAAAATATACTATTATGGCCGGTATTAAAATACCGCATCATGCACATCAGGGGATGCATTCACTTCGGCACACTCTGGCAGGAACACTGCTTGAAAATAATACTCCTCTTCCTGTAATAGCTGAGATATTAGGACATATGAATATAAAATCGACAAATGTTTATCTGAAGGTAGGCATTGAAGGATTGCGTAGATGTGCTCTTAATCCGGAGGAGGTATTTAAAGGTGAATAACATAAATATTACATTCAAAAGCATATTGGCAGATATCCTAAAAGGTTATATAGAAGAAAAACAGGCTGTAGGATATAAATATCATAAGGAAGCCCGTACTCTTAGAAGGTTTGATAAATTTTGTATTTCTGTTAATCATGATAAAGAGTCATTAACTAAAGAACTTGTTCTAGAATGGTGTCAAAAGCAGGAACATGAAAAAACATCAAATCAGAAAACTCGAATAAGTTTATTGAGATGTCTTGCCGTATATATGGTTCGTCTTGGGTTCGATGCGTATATATATCCGGTTGGAATCAATAAAGTCATAGAATATGGATATAAACCGTATATTTTCTCAGAAAATGAAATAGCAAAACTACTTATCGAGGCAGACAGGCTAAAACCAGATCCGGCATCTTCTTATAGACATATTGTTTTACCATTATTATTCAGGATTCTATATGGTTGCGGATTACGCATCTCCGAAGCTCTTTTATTACAGGTTAGAGATGTCAATTTCAATAAAGGAACTTTACTGATCAGGGAAGCAAAACTCAACAAAGACAGAATTGTACCAGTGCATAGGAAGATGTGTGAAAGTCTGGGAGTTTACACTCAAAGAATACATGCTTTTTCAAAGCCTGAAGATATTTTTTTCCCATCTTCTCACGGTGGTAGATACAACAACGGTAGAATTTATGACTATTTTAGAAGATTAATCTGGGAAGCTGGTATTTCACACGGAGGTAGAGGAAAAGGTCCGAGACTGCATGATATTCGACACACTTTTGCTGTTCACTGCCTGAAAAAATGGGTAAAGGAAAGTGCTGATTTGACCGTAGTTTTACCTTATCTCTCAGCATATTTGGGACATGTCGGTTTAAAGTCCACTCAGCATTATCTCCGTCTTACAGCGGAATTATATCCTGATATAGTGTCTGCTGTAGAAAGCGAATTTTCACATATTATTCCGGAGGTATAAACAATGAAACCTACAGATTTTGCAAAAGTCTTGAATTCTTATTTAGCATGTTATTTACCTGGACAGCGGAATTTGAGCATCAATACTATAAAATCATACAGAGATTCATTTAAACTGTTACTGCTGTTTTGTAATAAAAAGCTGGGAATATCTCCGGAATATCTGACATTGAGTTTAGTAGACAAACAGTTGATATATGATTATCTCCAGTGGATTGAAGATGAACGTAAATGCAGTATTCAGACAAGGAATCAGAGGCTGGCTTCTATGCATGCTTTTTTCAGATATGTTCAAATAGAATCTCCTGAAGCTCTTTTAAATTGTCAGAAGATTTTGAATATTCCGTTTAAAAAAACAGCAAAACCGTCAGTCTGTTATTTATCAGCAGATGCTCTGAAACTTATCCTTGCACAACCCGAGATCAATAGCTTTGCAGGACGTAGAGATATTGTATTGATGACTGTTCTATATGATAGTGCTGCAAGAGTGCAGGAATTAATTGATCTTGTAGTTCGAGATATAAGAATAGATAAACCTTCAACAATAACTCTAACCGGAAAAGGTGATAAAACAAGATATGTACCTTTAATGACTAAAACAGCTGAACTGTTATCCAGTCATTTGAAGGAAAAACAACTGAATGATATTTCAAAGCTTGATTATCCAGTGTTCTTCAACAGTCAAAAAAGAAAAATGACCAGAGCAGGAATTTCGTATATATTAAATAAGTATTATAAAATGGCTAAATTAAAATCTAAAGTGATAATGCCGCCTAAAATACATCCGCATATATTTAGAAGTACAAAGGCTATGCATCTGCTACAGGCAAATGTCAACCTTATCTATATAAGAGATTTACTTGGACATGTCAGCGTTACAACTACCGAAAGATATGCAAGAGCGAATCCTGAAATGAGGCGTGCTGCATTGGAAAAAGCATATATCAATATTGTCGAAGATGATATCCCGGCATGGAGTAAAGACCCGGATTTGCTGGATTGGTTACAGGGATTTTGTAAATAACTATTTATGCTTATGTAAAGAAATTAAGAGACTAGTTTAAGTTCTTAGACAGGAAACTACATGATTACTTTACATAAGTAAATACTTTGCATAATTCCCATTATGTAAAGCTTTACATAATGGGAAAAGTCATTGCTCAATTGCACTTGCAAAAGCTGCATGTGAAAAAGGGTAC
>CAZVCD010000287.1:0-3586 GCA_964625675.1 uncultured Victivallales bacterium
TATTATTGAAAAAGCACAAAATGAAATGAGAAAGTAACGCCTCTATAAAATATTTAGCCAAGATAATATATTTATTCAATAAAGCCATTGCGGATGATAAGGTTTTAGCCTATAATAAAAATTGTAGACAGCCTCTTCCATATAAGCCATAAATCAACCTGGCTTGCCGTTTCTCATAAGACTAAAATCAGGAGCTTAAAATGAATAAAGACCTAAAAGTAATTATCACCTCAGGTATCGGCGGTGCCATGGAATATTATGACTTTGTCATATTTGTTCTATTTGCCGGAATTATCTCAAAATTGTTCTTCTCAAATAATGATTCCCAACTTTTTGCTTTAATCGTTACCTATACATTCTTCGCAGTAGGGTATTTTGTCCGTCCTATCGGTGGTATTATCCTAGCCCATTTCGGTGACAAATATGGGAGGAAAAAAGTCTTTTCTTTCACTATCTTTCTTATGGCAATATCCACATTCCTAATCGGTATACTCCCGACATATGACAATATTGGGATTTTAGCACCAATGTTCCTCCTGTTCCTTAGAATAAGTCAGGGGATAGCTGTCGGAGGAGAAATTCCAGGAGCAAGTACATTTGTTTATGAACATATGGCGCCTAAAAACAAATGTACAGGAATATCTATCCTTATCGGCTCCCTTTTCTGTGGAATTTTATTGGGCTCGCTTGTGGGTACATGTATAACCAACCATTTATCTCAAAAAGCACTATACTCCTGGGGGTGGAGAATACCTTTTCTATTTGGTGGGCTATTAGGACTTGTTGGAATATACTTACGAAGTAAGCTATCCGAAACTCCAATATTCCTTGAAATAAAAAAACATAATCAACAACCTAAGCTGCCTATAGCCAATATAATAAAGAATCATAAGAGTGCTGTAATAGCCAGTATATGCACAACTTTAGTTTTAGCTGGATCAATAACAACATTCTACATGTACCTCCCTAACTACCTTGTCCAATACTATAAATACGATTTTTCAACCGTATTTACCTTTAATTCAATAGGTCTGTTTTTATTAGTTATTTTTACTATTGGAACAGGTATTATAGTAGATAAATTTAAAATCAACTCTAAAATCATGTTTTCTATCGGTTGTCTTATACTATTATTATTCTCTATCCCAGCTTTTTATATAATGGGAACACATAACCATCTGTATTTGATAATAATGTATATAATCCTAGGAATTGGCTTAGGAATAATTAGTGCCGTCTTTGTATTGCTTCTTGTGAAAATATTCCCACATGATATTAGATTTTCCGGGGTATCCACTTCTTACAACATAGCTTTCGCTGTATTTGGCGGCCTAACACCTCTCATCAATACCCTGCTATGTGAAAACTTTAACTTTGCTCTTGCCCCCGCATATTATATGATGCTTATCGCTGTGATAGGCTTAATAGCTGTAACAAAAATTAAATTTTTAGATCAAAAGTTATAGTGATATATAAAAGCAAGTAATAGAGCAAGGCATTTTATCTCGGCTTAGCTCGATTAGCGCGAAGACTAGCAAACAAAAAAAATATCTTCGGGATAATTATGCGTCTTGATAAATTTATATGTAAAAGTACCGACTTAACAAGAAATGAAGCTACCCAGGTTATTCATGCAGGAAAAGTAGTAGTTAATAAAAAAATCATTACAAATGAAGCGCTTCAGGTACATGAAAACAATACAGTAACTCTTAATGGGCAAAGACTAAAAGCTCGCTGCCATCGCTACATATTGATGCATAAACCATATGGAACCATTTGTTCAAATGTTGACGAAGCTTATCCATCTATATTCAATTATATCAACATTGACAGAACTGCAGAACTTCATATAGCCGGGCGTTTAGATACAAACACAACAGGGTTGGTTTTAATAACCGACGATGGACGCTGGTCCTTCAATATTATATCACCTAAGAAGCAATGTAAAAAAGTTTATCGTGTTGGTTTACGTGATGTTATTACAGGTGATGTAGCTTCAAAATTTAAAAATGGGATCCAATTACAGGGTGAAGAAAAACTTACTTTACCTGCTAAATTAAATGTTATTGCCTCCAAAGAAGTGCTTTTAACAATAACTGAAGGTAAACATCATCAAGTTAAGCGCATGTTTGCCGCTGTTGGTAACAGAGTAGTTTCATTGCATCGTGAGAAAATTGGAGAGATAAGCTTAGATGTTGAAGTTGGACAATGGCGTTATTTAACAGCAGAAGAGGTAAATTTATTTTAAGCACTGAATGCACATATAACACCAAATAAAAAGAAATAATAACCACAAAGAAAAATAAAGCTGAATAGATTTATTTAAAAAGTTTAACAAAACTTAAAAATTTTTTGTGACTTAGTATCTTAGTGTGAGGAAAATACTTAACCTATTATGTAAGCAGCAACATTGATATTTAAAATTAAAGGATAAAATGAAAAAAATAGGATTAATTGGAGGTGTAGGCCCAGAGTCTACAGTAGATTATTATAAACAAATTATTTCAGCTTTTAATACCCGTTATAAGGAATTAGCTTATCCAGAAATTATTATCTATAGTGCAAATCTAAATGAACTTATGACGCTTGTCAATGCTAAAAAATGGTCTAAACTTACAGAGTGGTTACTGGAAAAAATCAATGTTCTATATAATGCGGGTGCTGATTTCGCCGCAATCGCATCCAATACGCCTCATATTGTTTTTAATAAGATAAAATCAAAGTCCCCCATACCATTGTTGAGTATAGTGGAAGAAACATGTAACAAAGCTCAGGAAATGAAGTTTAAAAAAATTGGTTTAATGGGGACTAAACTAACAATGGAGGCCGATTTCTATAAAGAACCATTTATTTCAAAAGGAATATCAATTGTTGTACCTAACGAAAAAGAGCAACAGCTAATTCATCATAAATTATTTTCTGAAATAGAATTAGGAATTATTAAAGAAGAAACACGGGATGAATTTTTAAGAATAATTAAAAGAATGAAAGAAGAAAATAATATTGATTCTTTAATACTGGGATGCACTGAATTGCCTCTAATATTAAAAGGAGACAGCTGCTACGGTATTCCATATTTAAACACTACAGCAATTCATTGTAAAAGTATTATTAAATATTGTATTGGAGCATAATCATGACTAAAGAAGAAAAAATATTTCAAGACGGACTCGAAGAATATCCAATATCAACTATAATCATCGAGAATTTGTTTATGTTTCTATGGATTGCATATGGAACCTTTTTGTGCTGGATATTAGTACCATTAGTCGCCTGGATTTATTTGGCATTTGGATTAATAATGGTCTTGTGTGTGATGAGAATTTTGGTGTGCAAAAATTGTTACTATCATGGTAAACGATGTCATCTTGGATGGGGTAAATTATCTGCGATGTACTGCAAACAGGGAGAATTGACGCATTTTGGCTGTGGGTTTAGTGGTGCAATCATTCCTATAGTTTATGGTTCAATGGCATTGCTTCCTTTAATATTTGGAATAATATCAATTTTTAAAACATTCTCTTTAATCAATATTTGTACGATAGTAATCTTTCTGCTTATAGTCATAATGAGTTCTTTTACCCTT
>CAZVCD010000288.1:0-3539 GCA_964625675.1 uncultured Victivallales bacterium
GATAAAGCAACAGGGGATCGTCCAATCATGTTAGCTGATCAGACGGGCCATAGTTATATTGTAAATACAGCAGCGATGAAGAAAAGCGGTCTTACTGAAAAGACACTCGATCCTCCGGGAGGCAAGATAGTTAGGGAAGACGGAAGACCTACTGGTATGTTACGGGAAAATGCAGGATATCTAGTAGGAAATAAGGCCATTTTTCCATTTATTCCCGATGACATGATTAAGGAAGGCTTACTAAAATTCTTCCAATTATGGGCATCTATGGGGTATACCTCTGTAGTTGAGTTGATGGGCGGACCTCTGGGGCGAATATTTAAACCTGAACTTTGTAAAAAACTGGAACAAGAAGGAGTTCTGCCAGTCAGAGTAAATTATGCATTTACTTTCTTTAATTCAAAGGATATTGATGAATTAGATACTGCGGTAAAGGATACTGATATGGTTTGTTCCGCGGACCTTAAACTTTTTGTGGATGGGGCAGCCGGTAACGGAGGTTCATGGACAACATTCGAGAATACTCTGGGTGGGCACGGACTTTATGCTGTTTGTGACGGTGATACTTATGGTGAGGAATATAATATAAACAGGATAGTCGAAAAAGCCGATAATCGGGGGCTGGATATCCATTATCATTTGCAAGGAGATGAGGCTATTGAAGTTGTGCTTAAAGCGATTGAATCTGTACTAGAAAAACAGGGGCGCTTGAATAGTGTTCATACGTTTTATCATCTTGGATTTATAACCGATCTCCAGATCAAACGGATGCAAAAGCTCGGGGCACATCTTATAGCATGCGTTCAGCCTTCTATGCACTGGGGCTTCATGAAACAAACACTCATTGATTTTTACGGTGAGCAGGGGAAAGTTTCTTATCCTTATAAGAAACTGAAAGATGCCGGGATTGCCCTCGCTTTTTCGAGTGATTTTCCTTCGAACAGATTGGAGTTTTGTGGACCCACCGCGAATATGGCAACTTCATTAACCGGGGGCGGGGATCCTGTCAGCCATCCACCTCTTACGATGGAAGATCTTATCAATGGGTTTACTGTGGCAGGTGCTGCTACAACACACATGCAGAATATCGGAAAACTCGATATCGGTTATAAAGCAGATATTGTTGTATATGAGAAAGATCTTTACTCTGTTTCTGCGGAAGAATTGAGCAAGGATAATCCAAAAGTCATGTCAACTTGGGTTGGGGGCCGCAAGGTTTATGAGAATAAATAGTCGGAGCAAATCTAGAAATCCTGATTTTAGACAGGTATAGGACAAAATTTTATTTTATAATTTTAGCTCTAAATGGTTAACAAAGACATGAATTAAGAGTATACAGCAAGTAATGGCTACTGATTAGAGATTAATAGACAATAATTATATGAGGAACACTTATGAACACAGAAGCTACAGACAAGGAGTACCTAATTTTTACTAATGCGGCAATTTATCTAGATTCTGAACGCAAAGCTGAAAATATTGTCGTAAAAGATGGTAAAGTTGAAGCAATAGATATCGATATCTCTGAATATACAGATGCTGAAATCATTGATCTTCACGGAGGTGTTGCTTATCCAGGTTTCTGTGACAGTCATGTTCACCCTGTAGAAGTAGGATTATTACTTAGCGGTGCGGATCTTATGAACTGCAGCAATTCAGATGAGATGGCAAAGATTATCTCCGGTCTGTCACTAAAACTTCCGGATGGAACACCTTTGACGGGTGTAGGATTTTCTCTTACTGACTATGAAGCCTGGTCTTTAGATGATCTAGCTAAGATTGATGAAGTAACCGGTTCTATGCCATTTCTGGCAATTGATACCCTGGGCCATAATATGTTAGTGAACTCCCCAGCAATGGAAAAATGCGGAATAACAGCTAAGACACCTGTTCCGTTAGGCGGGAAAATAATTATTCAGGATGGTAAGCCTACCGGTATGCTTCGTGAATCAGCTATGACTCTTGCGGGAAATGTACTCTTTCCGCTTGTTGATGATAATCTCATTAAAAATAATATCAAAAAGATATTTGCGAAGTGGTCGTCTATGGGATACACTTCACTGGTTGATCTCATGGGAGGACCTTTCGGCCGGATAATGAAACCGGAATTATGCAGAGAACTGGAAAGAGATGGAACACTACCCATCAGAGTAAATTATATGTACACATTTTTTGGTCTTGACGAGATAGATAATGCTCTTGAATATATAGGTAAGGATACTGATATGGTTCGTTTCGGAGGCCTTAAACTTTTTGTAGATGGAGCTTACGCGGCAGGACAGGCATGGACAACGTGGACAAATGTTCAGGGTAATAATGGTCTTTCCGGAGTATATTTTGATGATACTTATGGAGAGACGTTCAACATAAACAGAATTATAGAAAAAGTTAATGATCTCGGGCTTAATATTCACTATCACATGCAGGGAGACAAAGCCATAGAAGTAGTACTTGATGCACTTGATGCTGCTTTAAAAAAGAAAGGCAAGTTGACAAGTGTACACACACTGATACATCTTGCGTTTCCAACAGATGAACAGGTCGAACGAATGAAAGGATTTGGAGAGCATATTGTTACAACTGTTCAACCTGTTTTTTGGAAGGTGGAAGGGGATTTATCCAGATATTATGATGGTCGTGACAAACGTTGTTATCCGGCAAAGAAACTCTTTGACACAGGAGTGACAACCGGCATCAGCACTGACTTTAGCGTGTCTCCTCTTGAGTATACTGCGCCTACAAAAATAATGAGTATAGCAATGTCAGGAGCCGACGATCCGGTAAACCATCCGCCCCTTACGATGAAAGATCTTATTCTGGGATTTACCGCTGGTAGTGCCGCCGCTACTCCCAAGAAAGATACAGGAATGCTTGGTATCGGCTACAATGCGGATATTGTTGTCTATGACAAAGATTTTTATTCTGTTTCTCCGGAAGAGTTAGCAAAAGATAATCCTAAAGTAATATCTACATGGATCGGTGGACGCAAAGTTTATGAGAATGAAAAATAATAATATAAAGAATGAAAGTTAAGATAACTAAATATGAAAGATTTACAAAAAATAGATGAAATAGATGTTATTAAGAAAGTTTCTTTATTGCCCGCTGTTTTCTTTTGCTTAATTCAGTTATGTACTGTAGTAGATAATGTTGGATTAATGAATTCTTCATCTGCAATAACTGCCACTTTTCATTCAAGTGTTGCTGATATTCAAATAGCGAATGTAATGTTTTCTTTAATGGCCGGTTCCATTATGATTGCCGCCGGATTTCTAGGGAGAATGATCGGCTGGAAACGGTTAATGCAGATAGGGCTGTTAGTCTTAGCTGTCGGAGAACTTATGTGCGTTCTCAGTCCTAATATAACTGTTTTTGTTTACTGTGCCAGAGTACTTGTGGGTATTGGCGCCAGCCTGGCAGTACCAGCGGTCCTGGGTTTAATCACTTCGATGTATCAAAAAAAGCAGCAGGCTGCCGTATTTGGGCTAGTTGCAGCCAGTATTGCAATAGGGGCCTCTATTTTTCCTCTTATAACCGGC
>CAZVCD010000289.1:0-3520 GCA_964625675.1 uncultured Victivallales bacterium
GAAAAAGAAATAAAAGAATTTTTAAGCTTTCAGGCAAAATTCTATAACTATTCATTTAACAATCAGTTTGTTCTGTTTTTACAGGCAGGACAAAGAAATATGACATTAGAACAGGTTGCAAGTTTTGACTTTTGGAAGAAACAGAAGAATGACAAAGGCGAATCTGTAAATGTAAAAAGAGGCTCAAAAGGTTTAAAGGTTTTTGTTCCTGTTGAATATACGCTTTATGAACAGGACGAAAAAGGTAGCTATATACTTGATGATAAAGGTAAAAAGATACCGAAACTTGATGAAAACGGCAATGAAATTAAAAAGCTCGGTTTTAAACTCGGAAATGTTTTTGATGTCAGCCAGACAACAGCTAAAAGCATCGGAGCATATAAAGAGCTGGAATACAGAAACAGAACTGCGGAAATTTCAGATAATGTTTATTCTGATCTCAAAAGCCGTATAGAAGAAACTTTTAAAATTAATGTTTCTGAAGAAATTATGTCAGATTCAGCCTGCGGCGGTTATTGTGAATATTCAGGAAAAAACATTGTAATAAATTCCAGTCATGAAAGAACAACGGCAATGAAAACATCAACTCTTTTTCATGAACTAGGTCACTCCATAATGCACACGGATTTAGTTATAAACGGAGAAATGAAAGAAAACAGCCTTCACAGAGGAATGAGAGAAGGACAGGCGGAAGCTTTCAGTTATGTATTAAGTTCATTCTTCGGAATAGAAAATAAATCAGAACTCTATATAAAAACCTGGGGTAGCGATAAAGACAGTTTAAAAGAATGTATTTCAACAGTTTCAAATGCTGTTAGAAAAGCTTTTAAAAATCTGTCTCCTAATGATATAAATATTTCAATAGAAAACAAACAAAAAGCCGCTTAAAAATTAGCCCCGAAAAGGGGCTTTATTTTAAGCAAATGAACTTATAAGGAGTTAGAAAAATGTTTACAAAAGAAGATTTAATTTATAGTTACACAAGAAAAAATGGCATAGCAGACAGGCAACAATTTAATATTGACAATATTGATAAATCTCTAAGAAAAGATGCCGGAATTATAGTACCTCTTTTTATTACGGATACTGTTATGAATATAGTGAATGAATCTGTTTACACTGGATGTTCAAATGAAAGAGAAATACTCAAAAATATTTTAGAAATTTTCTCGCAGAAGGTGAAAACATGCAGTTGCGACACTCTTAGTTTTATCGTTTTGATTAATAGAAAATTCAAGAACAATGTACGTAAACGAACATTTGAATTTATTGCTCAGATAGGGCCTCTGGATATTGACAATCAAAATCCGGCAGTAACAATAATGACAGAGAGGGATATATAAACTGATTTCATGATACTACACTCTAATTGGAAATCTTAAATTGGGATTTCCAATTTTCTCCAATATCTAGGGATAATTTTAAAGCAGCCCTTTATTTTATATTCTACTACACTGCAAAACAGAGGAAAAAATATAAAAATAAACCCCTGAGCCCCGCCCAAAAACAATCTCCACGCAGACAATACCTCTATGTTCCTGTTGGAGGGAAAAATAGAGGTAATATCTTCGTCCCAGTTTTTCCATCCGGAAAAAGCTCGCTTCTCTCGCATCAGTCTTCACTGAAGTTACGCTTTGACGCAGGGGAAGATGAGGGTTTCACATACACTCCTAATACTGTTTAAATAATTATAATTCATCCCCGTATTAATATGAGAGTAGTTTTCTGCTTTATCAGCAATCTTATAATAAAAAGAAATTTAATATAAAAAACCAAATAGGTATAAAGGTATTTCATATTTAGTTTTATAAAGAATATTATCTTTGACAAGAAGTGAAGTATCAAGATTATCTTTTATCTGTTTGATCGTTTTATTCTTTCCTCCAATTTCAAAATTATAGCCTGCTACCGTAAAATCTCCTACTTTACTGAAATAAATTTTATTTCCTGAATTTTGAATCATATCTATAAAAAATATTTCTCGTACGGTACCCGTTGAAAACTGAAATCCAATATCTTTAGAAATAGCAGTATATATGTTAGGATTATTCAAATATATTTTTTCTGTTCTTTTAAGGATACTGCTTCCTGATTTATTTTCTTTAACCAAAGTAACAAGACCTGTTTCCTGTAGTATCTCTAAATAGTGATGAACTGTTTTATTATCCAGACCTATTTTCTGTGAAATATTATTTCTGCTTAGGCTTCCAGGCGGAATAGTTGAGATGTATGATAAAATACGTTTGAAATAATGAAGGTTTTCAGTTTTCAGCTTATAGAAAGATGCAATATCCTCGTAAATTATTTTGTTAATAATATTAAGGACTTTACTGTGATAATGTTCTTTATCCTCAAAGACAAATGGATAAAAACCATACTCTAAATATTCATTAAAATATCCAAGCAGTTTTTTAAATCCTGCTATGTCTTCAAAATCATTATTTTTACAGGCTAGCAGCTCATTGAATGCAAAAGTTTTAAATGACTGTTTTGTCCTGAAATAAATGAATTCTCTAAAGGATAATCCGGGAAGCTTGTACAATGTTCCTCGCCTGGACAAATCATAAGCCCCTTTGATCAGATCTATGCTGGAGCTGCCTGAAAAAATTATCTTTATGTCAGGAAAAGAATCATAAGCATTCTTTATTTCCTGTGACCAGTTCTTATATTTATGAACTTCGTCAAGAAAAAAATACCTTATACCGTCTATTTCATAGAGTTCTTCTATGAAATTAAACAGTAAATTGTTTGAAAAATAGATATTATCCAGAGAAGCATAAATGCACTCATCTTTATTGTCAACCCTTTCATTGATAAACTGCAGAAGCATGGTTGTTTTGCCAGTTCCTCTAGGGCCAATTAAACCGGTTATTCGTGAATTAATATTAAATTTTGAAAATAAAAACCTATGAGTGTCTACAGGTATGGACTTAAGCAGTCTCTGATAAGTTTTTAAAATTTGACTATTCATGAGTATACTCCATATATATTGTTGCTTTATATGGAGTATACTCCTATCAATTAGGAAATGCAAGTATTAAAATAACGATATTTTTATGCTTTAAATATATAATATTTTGTAGGGTGGGTAAGCTTTTAATTCAGAAGGGAGCAAAAAGAAAAAAGAATGATTAAAATTAGTGGTGTGATTATTGGTGTGCTTTATTCTTGAAATCTTTATATTATTTACAAATTTACTAAAAATTAAGGTTATTGGTGTGGATATTGGTATAATTTAATCTCGAAATTTCACTCTGTATACAATTTGTTTATAATTGGTGTAACGGCAATTCACTTGTTAAAAAAAAAATCTGAGGCTAAATGCCTAAAAATTAGTGGTGTGATTATTGGTGTGCTTTGCTGCATTTCATTCAGGGTATTTCAGGGTGTTTCAGGAAGTTTCAAAAAGTGTAGGAACTAGTAGTTTTGAGGCTAAAAAGATGGTCGGGATGAGAAGATTCGAACTTCCGACCTTTTGACCCCCAGTCAAACGCGCTAACCAGGCTGCGCTACATCCCGA
>CAZVCD010000290.1:0-3505 GCA_964625675.1 uncultured Victivallales bacterium
ATTTTATGAGGGTTTTGATGATTTTATTGCTAAATCGCCTCCAAATCCTATTGCTGATAATAAAGTTTTTAGATATAATGAGAGTTACGAACAGCTTATGCTGTTAAGTTAGAATATTAGAATCGGATTAACTTGACTATCTATAGATTACATAAATGAACTATGAACGGCCAAAAACAAATATCATAAATGAGGCAAATATATGAGTGATAGATATAACAAAATTCAAGTTAATAGTATGGAGTTAGATAAATATAATCGTTTTTTAATTGAAGTAACACAAAGATGTAATTTGCAATGTAAGTATTGTTTCTACAATACAATGAAGGATCGAATAAATGAGGATTTAGATTTAAAAGACTTAGAGAAATTGAAAAATAAAACTTTTTGGCTCACAGGTGGGGAACCTTTTTTGCATGCTCAGATTCAGGATTTTATTATTGAGGCATCTAAATTCAATAGAGTTGGGATTTTTACAAATGGGATATTGCTAAATAAATTAGATCAATCTCTATATAATAATATATCTAGATTATATATATCTTTAGATTCTTTTGATAGTATAGAAAACAATAAACTTAGACAAAAATCCCCTGATATACAATTACTGCAAAAGTTAAACTCTTTACGAGAAGATTTAGTTTACTTAAATATTACAATTAATCAGAAAAATTATGTAGATTTTGATGAATTTCTGCTTCAATTTACAGAAAAAGGATTTAAAAATTTATCTATGAACTTTGTGTCACTTCCTATAAGCAGTGAGATAACACACACACTTGGACTTAAGAATAAAAAAGGCATTACAAAGAGTATACTTAACTCACTATTTAGATATAAAAACATGATAAATATTGATAGGAGTCATATGGATATCCGTAGTGACTATTATTTAGAAAATAAGTTTAACCCTTCAGAATGTCTTGCAAATAAACAACAATTATGTTTTATTGATTGTAGAGGGGCTTTACATAAGTGCCCGAATTTTATAATGAACGAAAAATGTGTAAATATGACTAAATGTGACTCTGCCTCATTTGATCAGTGTATTGAATACCTTGTAAACTGTAGTTAATAATTAACCCATTTTAGAAATAATATGAAAAAGAGCAAATATATCAATGGAACAATATAGAGAACGTTTGATACTAAGCCAAAAACTATAGCAGAATATATTGTTTACAGGTTAGCAGAACTTGGAATTGGACATTGTTTTGGGTTGCCTGGGGATTATTCGTTTGCAATTTGTAAAGCAGTATGCGGTAATAATTGGACTCGCTGGATAGGTTGTTCTAATGAACTTAATGCAGCTTATGCTGCAGATGGGTATTCCAGAATAAAAGGAGCAGCTTTACTTAGTACCACATATGGTGTTGGAGAGTTAAGCGCATTAAATGCTGTTATGGGAGCAAAGGCAGAAAATGTACTTATATTTCATATAGTTGGACTACCGGCAGTCAGTTTGCAGAAAAATAACAAGATTGTGCACCATGGTTTGCCTGATAATGATTATGGACGGTATAAACGGATATCTAAGGAAGCATGTTGTATAACCACAACAATTACTGAAAATAATTATATAACCGTAATGGATCGTGTTATTTCTAAAGGATTTATAAAAAGGCAACCAGTATATATCGGAGTCAGTTCAGATATAGCTACAACTCCTATTAATTTTAATATAGGCATCTCAACAGGTATTTTACCTTCTACTACATATAAAAGTGATAACGAACAGTTAAATGTCGCTAAAATTTTTATCATATCATTATTTTCAAAGCACAGAAAAATCATAGCATTACCAGGATATAAACTGTCCAGATACAATATAGAAGAGATAACATTAAAATTTATTGAAAAGTTAAACTGCCCATACATATCTTTGAATATGGATAAAGGTATTCTGCCTGAAAATCACGATTTATTTATTGGTGGTTATAGCAACTCATATACTAGATCTAAAATATTGGATGTAATTGATGACGCAGACCTGTTGCTTGAAACAGAAGTAAAAAGACAAAAACAAGATTTATCTTGACTTATTATCTGGAATTATGAACCTGTGCAACCAGTTTTTTATTTTCTTTGAACCAGGAAATAAATTTTGGAATTCCAGTGCTTATTGGAGTTGTTGGTTCGTAGTCAAGTTTTTTTCTTGCTTTTTCTATATCAGCATAAGTTTCAGGAACGTCTCCCTGCTGCATTGGGAGCATTTCTTTTTTTGCTTCAATTCCAAGTTCTTTTTCTAAAATAGAAATCATATCCATTAGCTGTTCTGTTCTATTATTGCCTAAATTGAATATCTCATATTGGTCAAGCTTTTGAGAAAAGATTGAACCTTTTATTCCGTTTACTATGTCATCAACATAAGTAAAATCACGTTTCATGTTACCATGGTTAAAAACTTTTATTGGATTATCGTGGAGCATTGCTTCAGCAAACAACCACATTGCCATATCAGGTCGCCCCCATGGACCGTAAACAGTAAAAAAACGCAGTCCAATAGATTGGAACCCATAAAGGTGAGAATAACAGTGTGCCATCAGTTCATTGGCTTTTTTAGTTGCTGCATATAGTGAGATAGGATTATCTACAGGGTCAATTTCAGAAAATGGTACTTTTGTATTTCCACCATATACGCTTGAACTTGAAGCATAAACGAGTCTAGGGATATTATAGTGTCTGACAAGTTCCAAAATATTTAGAAAAGCGGATACATTACTTTTTTCATAAACGAATGGATGTGTTATTGAATATCTTACTCCAGCTTGGGCAGCCAGGTTAACTACACATGAAAATTTATACTTTTTAAATACTTGTTCCAGATCATTATAATTATTTAAATCAATTCTGCATTCCGTGAAATTGTTATATCTTTTTAAAATGTCTCCGCGACCTTCTTTTAAAGCAGGCAGATAATAATCATTATAGTTATCAATGCCTACAACATTATATCCCTGTTTTAAAAGGTCAAGACACAAAGAGTATCCGATAAATCCAGCGCTGCCTGTTACCATAATATAATTATTCACAATCTATTCTCTCTCTTGTCAGTTATCAGTTATCAGTTATCAGTTATCAGTTATCAGTTATCAGTTATCAGTTATCAGCCTGCCCGGCGTAGCTCGGAGAGCGAAGCCTGGGTTATTAGTTATCAGTAAAATATTCTGGCATATCTTCAGAGACTGTATAATGATAGTTTCTATTGCAAAACATATCTGCTTTATTCATCATAGAATTTAACATCTGTCCTACTTCTGCAAGCGAAGAATTCAATTCTTCAACCTGAGTTTGTTTTAAATAACCGCATATTCCAGATGTATCGATCCAATGCTGTGTTTCCAGTTGCTCTCCGTCAGCATCAGTAAGCTTACTGATAAAGTGCTTTACATATCTGCGTTTAGCCCATGATTCAGCTATCTGTGCTCCAACTGAACGGGAAGATCTTCGTATTTGATCTACCAGTGAATACAATTCTTCCTTAGGAAATATCTTTGTAAGTTCA
>CAZVCD010000291.1:0-3501 GCA_964625675.1 uncultured Victivallales bacterium
GCTGTTTCAGGAAAAGCTGGGAGTACAAGGAAATGTAAAACCTAAGGATCATGTAGATATACGTATATGTGCAAAAGTAGAAGGAACATTAAATATCCTGCGTGTTTTAGAGGGAGAACATGTAAAAAAAGGCCAGCTCCTATTTCAGACAGATAAAATCAATTTGCAAAATAAGGTAGAAATAAGAGCACAAAGTATTAAGCTTGCAGAAACTGCAGTCAAACGTGCTGAAGTACAACTGCAGCGTTCCAAGATTAAACTTGAAAATGCACATATAGATTACAAAAGAGCTAGAATTTTAATTGCTAAAAATGCTATCTCTGCAACCTCCTATGAAAAAATAGAACTAGCTTGGAAAGATTCAGGGAGCTTGGTTAAACTTGCTGAAGTTGTCCTTGAACATTCCAAGGCTAGTTTGGAACAAACCAGAGGGAATTATGCGATTGCAAAAAAACAACTGCAAGATTCAATGGTAAAAGCACCCTTTAGCGGAGTAATTACACATAAATATATTGAAGAAGGTGAGTATGCTAAAAAAGGATCACCTGTACTTAAACTGGAAGATCCAGAATTACTGGAAACATCACTTTTAATCAGTTCAAAATACTATAACCGTATTTTTCCTGGAAAAACACCTGTTGAAATCATCAGTTCTGGTAAGAAGCATAATCTTATGGGAAAGGTATCATATAAATCGCCAAGCATAGATTCTATTACGAGAACCTTTGAAGTGAAGATAGACCTTCCTCATACAAATGGATTTGTCACCGGAATGCTATGTAGTGTTAATTTAATTTTATCTTCGCGCGATGCTTATGGTGTGCCTAATGAGGCCTTAATGCTAAAAAGCAATCATAAATACGTAGTTTTTACTGTTGTCAAGAACAAAGCAAAAATGCTATTGGTCAAGCCCGGCATAACAGATAATAATTTCACAGAACTTATTGATGCAAAAAATTTGGCAGATACCGAGATAGTAGTTCAAGGGCAGTCATTTTTAAACAATGGTGCTTTGGTTAGAATTTTAAAAAAACAAAACGATAAAAAAAAGAAGAGTCTATAAATGTTTCTTAGCAATTTTTCAATTAAAAGACCTATAGCTATAACTTCAATTCTTATAGTATTTTTACTTCTCGGGGTTAACTCATACAGAAAACTCGGTTTGAATAACATGCCGGATATCGAAGTTCCGTATATTACAATAACAACTATATATCCTGGAGCCAGTCCGGAAGAACTCGAAGTCAATGTAGCGAAAGTAATTGAGGATGGTATTTCTACTCTGAATGGATTAAAAAACATCAACACTGTATGTGTGGAAAATATGTGCCAGATAGTGTTGGAATTTCAGTTAGATGTCAGCGCAGATGTAGCTGCAGCTGATGTTAGAGAAAAAGTTGGCTTAGTATTAAATGAACTGCCCAAGGATGCTAAAACTCCAGAAGTCAGAAAGTTTGACCCGAACGCAAAGCCTATAGTAACTCTTCTACTTACTGGAGATTTACCAGTAGATAAACTGTATGATTATGCCGATAAAACATTATACTATAAACTCTCCGCAATATACGGAGTAGGAAATATTGAGGTAACAGGCGGAGAAGAACTTGAAGTTCATGTTGTTCTTAATAAAAGAAAAATAATTTCACATAACTTGACAGTTGCTGATATTATTAACAAACTAAAAATGAATAATGTTAAAATTCCATCTGGAACAATAACACATGGCAGACAGGAATTCAGTGTTATGTTTGACAGTGAATTTCATAGTTTAAAAGATATTACCGACTTTGAAGTTGGAAAAGTTCAAGGAAAAAGAATTTATCTGCGGGACATAGCTTTTGTTAAAATGGTTTCAAAGAAAAATAGAACAAAGGCATTTTATGATGGCACTCCAGCAATAAACTTGAAGATTATCAAAAAAGGAGAAGCTAATACAGTAAAAGTAGTTAACCGGGCAAAAAAAGCCATAGAAGAAATACAAACAAGCGGTACTTTGCCGAGCGGAATGAAGTTGATATGGTTTATTGATGATGGTGATTTTATCGAAGCAAGTGTAATGGATGCCTGGTACAGTATAGGTATTGGAATATTATTAACCGCTTTTATATTATTTGCTTTTCTTCATCAAATGCGCTCTGTCTTTATAGTTGTCCTAAGTATGCCGGCATCTATTATTATTACATTCATTATCATGAAGTCTTTCAATTATACATTCAATACTTCAACACTCTTGGCCTTGGGTACTTCAATAGGTGTTCTTGTTACAAACTCTATTGTGGTAATTGAAAGTATTTCTAGAAGGCTTAAGGATATGAATTCCAGTACGGCAGCGGCCAAAGGAACTTCAGATGTGGTAATGCCCGTATTGGCAAGCGCTTTAACTAATGTTGTTGTGTTTGTGCCTATAGCCATGATGAGTTCTCTTGTAGGTAGGTTTTTTATTCCGTTTGCAGTTACAATAACAGCCGCGACATTGGTTTCTCTTTTCATAAGTTTTACTATGACACCAATGCTATCTGCTCTTTTCCTAAAAAAAGGAAAACTAAAAAAGCACTTTATTCTTTTTGATTTATATACTAAATACTGGGATAAGTCTTATGATTGGGTTGAAAATTTTTATGATAGAATTTTAAGAAAACTATGTAACGTTTCACTGCTTTTTATTATATTTGTTATTGCATTGTGCATAGGCGTGGTAGTGTTTGTTATTCCCAAGGTTGGCACTTCATTTTTTCCTGATGCGGACCGGGGAGAATTTATTATAAAAGTTGAGTACCCAACGGACTATAATCTGGAAGCAGCAACAAAGCGTTTACTGGAAGCTGACAAAAAAATAAGGAAATTACCTGGAATTCTAGGGACTTCAATGGTAGTTGGTAAAGTTCAGGGAATTTTAGGACAGGTATCACAGGGGGTTTATTTAGGTGAAATAACTGTAAAAACACTGCCTAAAAATTCCAGAGAAAATAATATGGAAGAAATGAAGGAAGTTTTACGCGATATTTTTAAAGATGAACCTGACTGTATTGTGACGGTAAACATACCGTCAATGGTCGGTGGTGCATCCTCGGCACTGGAAATGGAAGTTTCAGGAAAAGACTTTGATGAATTAAACCGTTTGATGGCCGAGTCTTATAATATAGCGGTTGAGAGTGGCATGGCAGTTGATATTGACACCAATATTAGAGCAGAAAAACCGCAAATACGTATCACTCCCACAAGAGCAATTTTACAGGATATGGAGATAAATTCGTCCTTTTTGGGAACTATAGTCAGAGGAGATATAGAAGGAGTTAAAGCAGGAATGTATAAAAAAGGTGATAGAGCCTATTATATTCGTGTAAAACTTGAGAATGAAGAAGGAATTGATCAGGTTGATGAACTAAGTTTCATATCAAAGGACGGAAAACCATTAAATCTTGATGTAGTTTCTACTATATCAAGAGATACAATGCCTATTCAGATTAGTCGTGCTGAAAAAAAACGAACACTAAACCTTTA
>CAZVCD010000292.1:0-3488 GCA_964625675.1 uncultured Victivallales bacterium
TGTCTTTTTTATAATTTTGTTGTTATCATCATTATCGAATGCATCTCAGTCAATATCTGTAGAAACTCAAATGCTGAGGCAGATTACACCTTCAATATCTTTTTTTAATGGTAAAGTTACACCGGTAAAGACAGGCAAATTTGGAACTTTAAATCCCGGAACACTTGCTTATGCCGCATCTCCAGGCGATATAGTCTATTCTCATATTAAGAACGAAAAAGGGGAGGTTGTCAGATCCGGTACTCCTATTGTTATTCTAGATAAAACTCTCCCAAGACTGGCTGTTGAAACAGCGCAAATTAACCTGCAGATGGCTGAGAGAACTCTTCAAAATAAAAAAAAGGAATATGAACGTTATTACAAACTGAATTCTAAACAGAAAAATATTATTCCTCAAAGAAAAATAGAACAGACAAAAGCAGAATATGATACAGCACTTTTAAAAGTGAAAAAAGACGAGTTTGAACTTAAAAAAGCTGAAGTAAATTTAGAGCGATGTACTGTTTATTCCGAGTTTACAGGTCAGGTTGATGAGGTTTACTATGCCCCTGGAACTGCGCTTGATAAATTTAAAGATATTGTCAAAGTTACTATGATGAGCCCGATATCAATAAAACTGACACTTCCTCTTGGGTTGATTAATAACCTTGGAATTGAAAGTAATATTTTGGTCTTTAGTGCGGACTGTAAAAAGTCTGTTCAGGCTTTGTTATGCAAAAATCCTATTAATCCATCTGATGTAAATTTATTAGTTAATAATGAATTAATTCCTTCCATAGAACTTACTCCGGAACAAAAAAATCTTCATGTTGTCCATAAGGTCTTATTTGCTATCAATGCATATACTGCGAAACAGTCTTTTATTCCTGGGAAAATAATTAGTTCTACTCCTGTGGCTGTTCCTGTCAACTCAATAAAAAAAGACGATAAGGGGAGTTATGTATGGCGTGCAGTTGATCAGCGGGTTTTAAGTAATAAGCAAATGAAAATACAATTCCATGTAGAAAAAATATATGTTGCACAGGGAGATATTATACGACATGTTTCTTTTATTAAAGGATATGGTAATAACTATTGTTCCATAAAAGAAACAGACAAAATATTGTCAGGTGACTTACTGATAGTTGATGCACCAGAAGGATTAAAAAATGGGGAAGAAGTAGTTCATCAGCAATTGAACTGGCGTTTTACTGTTAATGAAAAAGTGAAAATTAATATATCTGGACTGCATTCTCCTGGTTTTTATGTTCCTTTTACTGCTATATTTAACAGATATATTGGAACTCCACAGATTTGTATTGTTAGAAACAACAAAGCCGTTTTTATAGATATCAAACAAACAGGTTTGCATGGCGAATATATACGAGTAGAGAGTGATACCTTAAAAGAAGGCGATCAGGTAGTACTTGATACAAATAATGCATTACAAAATGTATATGAGGGAGCTCCGCTTAAAGTTATCAAAACAGTAGAAACTCTTACAAAGCTAAGCCATAATGTGGCAAAAGCCTATAATCCTGTTACTGCACCAACCCAGCACCCATAGAGTAATGTGATAATAGGGGATATTTGATCTATGTTTATGTTAACCTAAATAATGCAGTTGATTTTGAGTCTGTAGATACAAGGCAGTAAGACGAAGCTGTAATCTCTACTGCAAGTTGAGGCTAACGAAGTAGATGCAGTCTCAAAATTAATCCTTTGTAATAGAAAAGTCAAAAACATTTTTTCACTCATTGGGTGAGCGTTAATATTTTTATAATTCCGTAATGATTAAAGAGTAATCCTGTTTTTGACTTTTCTACTGAGTTTTTTAGGATTAAGCATGCACATAACAAATTATTATGTTTTGTCGCTTAATATTAATCCTGAAAATAGTTTTTTTTAAAACTTGTTTTTTGTTGAGAATAGTTTACGTGTATAATAATAAAATTTAGATATAAAGAAAAAAAGATTTATGAATAAACGTGTTTTCTTAATTATTCTGCTAGCTTTCAACATTCCTTTTATAGCTTTTGCCAGACGCAGTTATAGTGATAATTCACCTATAACTCTACTAAATAACCTTGGAGGTTTTGGCGGTGGTACTGATAATCTTCTAGTAGTCTCCAGTCGTGTGAAAGACGGAGTTGTCAATGTTAAAGCTGCTGCTTTACAAAAAATTAAGCCCCGAAATGTTTTTTTTAAAGGGGTTGTGTCTTCAGTTGCTGATTATTCAGTGATTTTTAACAGGGAAGGCATACTCGATTATATTAAAGGAAAAGGGGCTTATGTCTTTGGTTCGATTATTAATATTGACAAAAAAGTAATTAGAAGGGGATCGGTTATAGCTTCATTGAATAAAGAAGACATTGAGAAGCAGGTGGATGAGGCTTTGAAGAAAAAGAAACTTTCGGATATGAGTTATGAGTATATAAGAAAAATGACAAAAGCTCAGGAGAATTTGGCAAAGAAAAATATTATAACCTCTTTTGCCCTTGAACAGGCTCAGATGCAAATGTATAGCAATTTACTACTTTATGAAAGTACGGTAAAAAAAACAGACTCTCTGCTTTTATCCAGTAAAGATTCAAGTGTTTACTCAACACGTTCCGGATTGATAACGGATGTTTTTGCCTCTGTTGGTGATAAAATAATACCGGGGACTATGGCAGTTAAATTAATGCAGATGGATCCGATTCTAATAAAAATTCCATGCCCTGTAGAGCTTTTGAACCTTGCGCATGAAAAAGAAGAAGTTAAGGTATACCCAACGGGGAATAACGTTCCAATCACTGCAACACTTGAGCTTAGGCAGGATGATCCAAGAAATGTATTTGTGCATGTGCCTAATAGAGTTATAGTCTCATCCAAGCTGACAAGTAGAGGTAAAGGAATTCCAAAAGTTTTTTCAGTATTTCCTGTTAAAAATCTACTAAATAAGGAATTGGAGTCATATTACCTTCCCAACTATCAGAATACCGGTAAACAATTAGTTCTACCTACTGTCTCGCTGAGGCATGAGAATGATGGGTACTATGTATACAGGATAAAAAATTGTAGGTTAACGGAGAAAGGTGGTGAAATACCAAAGTATTTTCAAATTGAAAAAATCCCGGTTTCTCTTGGGAAAATATCTACAAATTTAGTGTATGGAATTGATAAACCAGAATTGGTTCGCTCAATATTAGATAATGGTGCGATAAATGTGGGGGATGTTCTTGTAGGAAATGCGCAGGACAGCCTTAAAGATGGAGCTGATGTTGTCTTTTTAGAGAGGTATTGGGAGTTTTATCCAGACCAGGAAGTAAGAGTACGGATTCCTGCATTGACAAAAGCAGGAATGTATGTTCCGAGAAAAGCCGTTATTCATCAGGATGCAAATGAAAATTTTGTATATTTAGTAGAACATGGTCTTGCGAAACTTAAAAAAATTTATGTGCTTGGCGCATTTGACGATTACTGTTTAATAAGTGGTAAGGAAATAGCACAGGGGGCGAGTGTTATAA
>CAZVCD010000293.1:0-3453 GCA_964625675.1 uncultured Victivallales bacterium
TCCGTCAGCATTTCAGGCGACACGGCGCTGATTGGCGCTTCCGGGGAAGATTCCGGCGGCAGTAGTGCGGGCGCATTTTATTGTTTTACTAAACAAATCATTTACGAATATCAGACTAGAGCCGATGGCAACTGGAATTGCGTAGACAGTGGTTCCGAAGTATGGGAAAGAAGAGAATCCGGTTCATCCGATGCATGGGTAATCGTAACAGATTCAGCAAACCTCCCTGATTATGAAGATGCAGGCATTACAGTAAAAAATGCAGTTGCAGTAACTGCAGCATTGGCAATAGATCAGACAACAATTACAGCCGCGGGAAACCTGACTGTTAACAGCAGTCAGACACTTACTATTAATGATGGTACAGACACAGATTTAACGGTTGCCGGAACATTGACAAACAGCGGCAGTGTTACAAACAGCGGGGAGACACTGGTTAATGACACTTATTCTCATGCCGGAACAATTACAGTTAATGCTTTGACATACGGTGCATCAGGAACTCTTGTATATTCCGGCTCTTCCCCGCAGACGACCAACGCGCTGGAATTTGCTGATTCAAGCGGCCCTGCAAATCTTACAATAGACAACAGCACCGGCGTAAACCTCAACTTTACAAGAACACTTACGGATAACCTGACCCTTACTGCCGGAACATTCACAACCGGGTCAAATGACCTTACAGTAACAGGAAATGTAACCGGCAGCGGAACTCTTTCCATAAGTACCGGAACAGTAGATGTGAATGGAACATACAATGTTTCAGGCTCGACAACTTTTACCGGCGCAGGAAATCTTAAACTCGGCGGAGAAACAATTACCAGCCTCGGGACATTAACCGATACAGCCGGTACTGTCTGGTATGACAGAGCAGGAGCTCAAACTGTACTTGCCGACAATTATTATAATCTTAGAATTTCAGGCGGTACATCCGGCAATGTGTACACCAAAACACTTGCCGGAGATATTGATGTTAATGGTGATTTGACCATCGATCAATATAATACTCATGATACAGGCAGCAATTATGGAATTAACATTGACGGGGACTGGATTAATTCAGGCACATTTACCGCGAATTCCGGAACAGTTGCTTTTGATGGAACGTTATCAGGTAAAGATATTACCGCTAATGGTTCTAGCGGTGTTTTCTATAATGTTTCCTTTACAGGCTCCGGCGGCGAATGGACATTACAGGATAACATGAACGTTTCAAATACATTCAGTGTGTCTAATGGTAAATTTATTTCAGGAGAACATACTTTAACAATTTTAGGTGCAAATGCAGAATATATAAACAACGGCAGTAATAATACAACCTGGACAGGAGGAACATTAAATATACAGTCAGATGTAACTACGACAACGTTCGCTACTAATGAAGAATTCAGTGCTCTTCAACTTGGAAGATTTTCAGGTACAGGTGAAACAATTTATGATATTCTTAATTCCGGAGCAACTGTTAGCGGTTTAACAGTCGATTCTGATGCTAAAATTTTACTTACTGTTATAGAAGTAAACGCTGAAGATAAAATTTATGACGGAAACTCAAGTGCAACCATTAACAGTGTTATGACTAACGCCTTTACAAATTACAGCAATATAACATGTACAGGCTTGTTTGTTAATAAAAACGTTGGACAGAATAAAGGTACAACAAGCTTGACAATTTCCGGTGGATCCGATGAGCCCAAATATACACTTACTTCAGACACTGCTTCCTCAACCGCCGATATAACAGCGGCAGATCTTACCGTAACACCAACAGATGTATCCAAGACCTACGGAACGGCGCTTACCGGCGGAACGGGTTATACGCAATTCACGGCCGCAGGTTTGCAGAACGGTGAAACCATAGGTTCTACAACAGTTGCCTACGGAACAGGTTCGTCCACAACCGCTAATGTTGGAACTTATGCTGATTCAGTAACAGTTTCAGCCGCCACCGGCGGAACCTTTACCGCCTCCAACTACAGTATAACCTATGTGCAGGGAGATATTGCAGTAACAGCAAAGGCCCTGAGCATAACCGCCGCCACTGCGACTAACAAGGCTTATGACGGTACAACCTCTGCAACTGTTACTGCGGGAACCCTGTCTGGTTTTGTGGGTAGCGAAACAGTGACAGCGGCAGGCACTGGTACCTTTAGTGACAAGAACGTGGGCACGAGCAAGACCGTGACTGTGGCGTATAGCTTGAGCGACGGCAGCAATGGCGGTCTTGCATCGAACTACAGTCTGGCTAATACAACGGCCACCGCCGATATAACAGCGGCAGATCTTACCGTAACACCAACAGATGTATCCAAGACCTACGGAACGGCGCTTACCGGCGGAACGGGTTATACGCAATTCACGGCCGCAGGTTTGCAGAACGGTGAAACCATAGGTTCTACAACAGTTGCCTACGGAACAGGTTCGTCCACAACCGCTAATGTTGGAACTTATGCTGATTCAGTAACAGTTTCAGCCGCCACCGGCGGAACCTTTACCGCCTCCAACTACAGTATAACCTATGTGCAGGGAGATATTGCAGTAACAGCAAAGGCCCTGAGCATAACCGCCGCCACTGCGACTAACAAGGCTTATGACGGTACAACCTCTGCAACTGTTACTGCGGGAACCCTGTCTGGTTTTGTGGGTAGCGAAACAGTGACAGCGGCAGGCACTGGTACCTTTAGTGACAAGAACGTGGGCACGAGCAAGACCGTGACTGTGGCGTATAGCTTGAGCGACGGCAGCAATGGCGGTCTTGCATCGAACTACAGTCTGGCTAATACAACGGCCACCGCCGATATAACAGCGGCAGATCTTACCGTAACACCAGACAATCAGACGAAAACATCCGGTAATATATTTACTTTTAATGGAACAGAATTTACTTCTGTCGGTCTTGTTAGTGGAGACGCTATAACACTTGTATCCCTTGCAAGCAGCGGAGCTTCAGTTTCAGCAGTTGCCGGCACATACACAATTACAGCAGACAGTGCTCAGGGAACGGGGCTTGGCAACTACCTAATTACTTATGTTGACGGTGTATTTAGCGTAACAGGAGGAGATACCGGTTTTAATGACGGAACAGACACGCAAACAAAAACCGGCTGGAGAACCAGTGGTGACAAATTTATGCTCGGAGAAAACGGCCAGACTGAATCTATAGACGGCTTAGATCTAGCAACTAATAATGATCCAACAGCGAATAATAACATATCATTTAGTGAAACGGGAAATAACGGTGAGTATGGGGTAGATTCGGACGTGAGCAACAATGTCGCTGGTAAAGACGGTGAATACGGCGCCAATCTAGGGGGAGACTATTATGGTAAAGACGGCGAATACGGTATAGCCTCAAAAGGTAGAAAAAATAAAGGATACACAGAAAAACCGGAAAACATTGAGCAGGAAATTAATGATAGCAAAGATGAACATAAAGGTAAAGAAAAATCGACAGCT
>CAZVCD010000294.1:0-3447 GCA_964625675.1 uncultured Victivallales bacterium
GGTTTATCAGCGTAGTCGTAGTCACAGGGACTGGATGGACTCTAGTTATGCCGTGGATAAATTAAAAAAGGAAGCTGATAAGCTGATGGTACACGGACACCCACGACTTGCGGGAAAGAAGCTGATTCAAGCACAACATCATCAGCGCAGGTACAATGCTATTTTTTCTAAGCATGTTTCCAAGTACTTTTGAATATAAAAACAGGTTCAGAAAAGACGAGGACCTTTCTTTCCCGGTAGCAATACACGATGATATGCTTGATTGCATTTCAAGGATAGCAGAAGATGACCTCAAATTACAGTTTCCCCTTGAAGTTGAAAACATCTTCAATAGCAACACCCGCAAAGCCAAAACGCACTGGGATGTAATCTGAATTCTTGTAGCTTACACTGCTAAATTGATGACAGTATCATATATATTAATATTTCCATAGTTCATTAGCTTCCCAAAATCCTTTAGCTAAGATACTATCTCCCTTGTATGCCTTATCAATCCAATACTTGGCTTTTATAGGATCCTTTAAAGTACCAGAACCAAAAAAATACGATGTTCCAACGAAATACTGAGCCTCAGGATTCCCTTGCTTTGCTGATTTCATAAGCCATTCAAAAGCTTTATTGTCGTCTTCTACATCTCCATGAGCAAACTTAAAAAAATAACCAACCCAAAACTGTCCCTGATCATTCCCTTGTTTTGCTGATTTCATGAACCATTGAAAAGCTTTCGTTTCATCTTTTGTTATACCAGTTCCAGTATTATAAAAAGTACCGACTAACCACTGAGCATCAGCATTTCCTTGTTCTGCTGACTTCATGCCCCATTTAAATGCTTTATTTTCATTTTTTTTAATATGATTACCCATTGCATAATATAGACTAATTTGGTGCTGAGCCTTTCGATTCCCTTGTTTTGCTGATTTCATGAACCATTGAAAAGCTTTCGTTTCATCTTTTGTTATACCAGTTCCAGTATCATAATGTCTAGCTAAAAAGTATTCTGCATAAGGATTCCCTTGTTTTGCTGATTTCATGAACCATTGAAAAGCTTTCGTTTCATCTTTTGTTATACCAGTTCCATTCATATAAAAAATACCGACTAAATTCTGAGCATCAGCATTTCCTTGTTCTGCAGACTTCATACCCCATTTAAATGCTTTATTTTCATTTTTTTTAATATAATACGCACCAAGTCGCAATTGCATTTCAGCATCACCTTGTTTTGCTAACTTTATTGCCTCGTCTAATTTTGAACTTGCAGCAGCATATGAAACAATAGAAAACATATTTAACAAACAACATAAAACAATTAGTTTTTTCATATTAATTTTCTCATTTTGAATTTAGTTAATAAAAGCATTATAACCTACAAATTATTTTTTTACAAAATAACTGACAACATCTTATACAGGCAGACAGAACTGCTGTAGTGTTTCTTCTAACGTAGCAGTCATATCAACGCAGTATTGTTTGTTATATAACTGTTTTATCAACCAATATTTACTCTTTTTTTATAAACCACCTAGTGCATTATCTGCATCAGAACTGTCTTTTTTGTTTCTGTTTGTAGAATTCCAATTGATATGTCATCAGGATCTAGTGCATAAACTTTTCCTGACTCTCCAGTTATTTTGGCAAATTCTTTAGCCATATAGCCATTTCCACACCCTGCATCAAGAACTGTTTGTCCATCTTGAATATTTAATCCTTTCAGTATAGCCTGCTTATCCAATAAATTTTCTGAAGATTTCCCTCTATGGTGATGTTTCTCTTTTGCTGTTTCTTCATATTCTATAATATCGGAATGATTTTTTTTTGTATCCATTTTTGTATCCATTTAACGTTTGAATTCAGCGGCAGGCGACTGTGTCGGGTCATAGCCTAAATGGCGACGCCTGATTAGCCGGTTCGGAGCAGTGATTTGTTATCTGTTTTAAATAGTAATGATTTTATCTGAGTCATTTATTATGTTGTAAAGATCACTCATAGTTGATAATGGGCACATCTCTGTGCCTTCTGAATTTCTTATTTTAAGACAAGTGCCGCAGGCAAATATCTCACCGCCAGCATCAACCAATGCTTGCATTTGTTCAGATATATTGAATTTTTCTGTATTCAGCTTTTCACATTCAACACCTTTTGCAAGAAGAAATACTTTTACAGAATCACTCTTTTTTAGGGAAAACACGCCAAGTCTAAAAGCATTCCAAACACATTCCGAATCATTACTATAGATAACAATTCCTAATTTCATTTTTTTCTCCTTCTTATTTTATTACAGATAATGTTTGAACTTAGCGGTTCAAAAGAGCTGGCTTTTGGTGCAAACTTTAACATAATATCTTTACGATCAACAACAATAGCGTGAACGGCAGCACCGCTTAGTCATGATAATGTCGAAATCTAATAGAATCAAATAGAATCAGCTTTTTTCTTATTCCCATCTGTATCAAGTCTACCAAAATGAAAATTAAACTGTGAGGTAGTGTTTACTCCGTACCAATCGTCGAACATGGAATAGTAATATACATTTACTTTATTGGCTTTAGCCCACGTACTTATTTGTGTAAAATATTTCTGAGCATTATTGATTCCTATCTGATACTGCTTTACTACAGGTGCATTAACTACCCACCCATATGTCGTAGGCCAGCCTGTTTCAGTAACTACTATCTGCATTTTAGAATATTTTTTCTTAATTTTATCATATTGTTCTATAAAGGAAGTAAGCCCCTGTGCAGGTGTCAGAGATACATAGTTCAGTTGAGGCTGATTTTTTGCATCAGGACTGTTCCACTCAAATGCAGGATAGATGTTAACAGCAATAAAATCACAAAGTCCTGAAACACTTGCAGCTCTTGCATCATTAAGCCAAAAATCTGTAGTTTGCGCAGTACTTACCGCTACCTTTGTATTGTCTGATTTAACTTGTTTGAGGTATTTTATAATAGCATTATAAACAGCACTGCTTGTATCTATATCCTCATTACCTACAAGAACTCCTAAAAGATTGCCGCTATTGCCTGAAAGATAGGGTTTGATATAATTTTTATAGTTATCAGGCACCCAGTCATTAAGGTGATCAGGAAACATGAATAGACTTAAAAGAGTTTTTAATCCTGCTTTTTCAGCTAAGGGCATTAATGCAATAGAACCACTATATTGAGGATAATATGATCTTAAAGACAGAAACCCACTGCTTTTAATAGAATTAAGATCATTGGTAATATCCTGTCCATTAGGGTTAGTTTTTTTATGCAATCCATTATAAGTCACACCCATATCATGAAAGGGGATAGTTACTTTACTTGAAAAGACACATACGGAACTGATAAAAAAAGCACACAATCCAATGATAATAAATTTAAGTTTCATAAAATTTTACCTCGTGAATATTTTTTAAGTGTATAGGAATTTGCTTTTTAACTTCTTCATAATCAACATAATCAT
>CAZVCD010000295.1:0-3440 GCA_964625675.1 uncultured Victivallales bacterium
ATCTGAGCTAAATTATAAATATGCTGAAATACACAACAATGCCTATATTGAATATTGCAAAGGAAAATAAACGACTATGACAGAAAAAAAACTAGGTCTTGAAGAAACAAGAACTGCCTTAAGAGCAATGGGAGAAAGAGCTGTTTTTGCATCGAGACAGCTGGCAAAAATGTCATCTACAGAGAAAAATGAATGCCTTGAAGCTATTGCAATACAAATAGAAAAAGATAAAGATGTAATAATCGAAGCAAATGAAAAAGACCTGGATAACGGCATAAAAAACGGACTTTCGTCTGCTATGATAGATCGATTAAGAGTTGATAGAAAACGCATTAAAGCAATGTCAGATGGTTTAAGAGAAGTAATACAACTTGAAGATCCTGTTGGAAAAACAATCTCAACAACAGTAAGACCAAACGGCCTTGAAATTAAAAAAGTCAGTGTTCCAATCGGCGTAATTGCAATAATATATGAATCTCGCCCAAATGTAACAGTTGACGCAGCAGGCCTCTGCTTAAAATCCGGAAATGCTGTTATCCTCAGAGGAGGCTCAGAGTCTATAAATTCAAATCTGGCCCTGGCACACAGCATTACCAGAGCCTGCATAGCAAAGGGGGTTGACAAAGGAGTAGTTCAACTGCTTCCCTGGACAGATAGAAATGCTGTAAATATACTTCTTAAAATGGATAATTATATAAACCTTGTTATACCTAGAGGCGGAGAAGGCCTCATTAAAAAAGTAGTACAAGAATCAACAATACCTGTGATTAAACATTATAAAGGAATATGTAATATCTATATTGACAGTATCAGTAACGAAAAAATGGCCCTGAGTATTGTCGAAAACGCTAAATGTCAACGCCCTGGTGTATGCAATGCAGCAGAGACAGTGTTAATACATGAAGACATAGCAAAAGAAATATCTCCAAAACTCGCAAATATACTAATTAAAAACGGCGTAGAACTGCGCGGAGACAAACAATTCTGCAGCTTAGTTCCTTCAGCCAAACAAGCTACTGAGGAAGATTGGTCCACAGAATATCTTGATTTAGTTCTTTCTATAAAAATAGTTCCCCATATACAAGCAGCAATAGACCATATAAACAGATACGGTTCACAGCACAGTGATCTCATTATAACCAACAGTAATCAAAATGCTGAAAAATTCATGAAAGAAGTAGATACATCTACTGTCTATCATAACGCGTCGACCCGCTTTACAGACGGCTATGAATTTGGAATGGGAGCTGAAATAGGAATAAGCACAGATAAAATTCATGCTCGCGGCCCAATGGGATTAAAAGAACTTAACACTTATAAATATCTGGTCTTTGGCAACGGTCAAATACGAAAATAAAATACCGAGTCTGAATATTGCACAAGCTAAGCCTATTTTATAGATATCTTTTTACTAGGACCAAAATATCTGTATCTACCAATAAGTGGTATAACACATTCCTATACATTAAAGTTATAGGAAAAACTTATAGCAATTACTGTTTTGTTAGGAATGTAGAATTTTTAGTATTTAATTTATTGATTAGCAACCAATATCATATTTTGATTAAATAAAATAATACAACAAGTTTAACTTGATTTTTCTTTACCTTTATGTTAAAATCCAACAATAAATAGCTAAGCAGATGTGCTGAAATGCCTTAGCAATGAGATTTGTATTATGCTGTATACTAGAGAAGCGATACAAGCTCTCTAGATATCAGTTAGCTCAACCTTAAAAAGCTACTTTTTTAACAGCTTTCCCCTTGAAATTAACACTTAAACAGTATAAATTATCTGTGCATTTTGCTGTCTATAATTATTTTCGTGCAATGCATTAAAATTTAAGTTTGATACTTTACAAGAGACTTATTTATGTATGAATTAGAAGCCAGAATTTATTTTGATGGCGCGATAGCCGTTGATATCGCTGATGCAGCAGACCAGCCGGATGGATCAACTGAGCTGCTCAGCATTGAGGAAGCTTCTGAACATACAGAACAAGAGTCAAATGACAGTTATCTAGGTATAGAAACTGAACTTGAAACTGGCACTGATTCTTCCTACAGCTCTGATTCAATAGACCCGATTGAACAGCTTGTGGCCGGCATCTCTGGCGATTTTGATTTTGCATCATCATATATAATTAATCAAACACCTGAAACCAACAATCCCTCAGTTCTCCTGATTTCCTCATTAATTGAAAATGCTGAAGAAATAACAGAGTCAGCAAGCGACAGTACAATTGTAATACAATGCAAAGAAGGAATGACACTCAATTTTATTCTAGAAGAGATCAGAACCGAGCTTGATGGGGCTGAAGCTTCTTCAATTGCTATTGTTACAGAGGATGCAGATGCCTCTTTCTATCTTACCCCTCAGAACCAAATTTCAGAAAATTCTCTATCTAGTAATGCTGATTTACAGAATTTTATGCAGGAACTTAGCTCTGAACTATCAAATGATGGAACTATTGATATAATATCTCAAGACACTGTTGATAACGATATAGACTACCAGGATTATCTGGAACACCTCACGGGAAAAACTGTTTCCATTGCAGATACAGATGATATTGATATCACTTCCAAATATTTTGTTTCTAGTGTACAAAATACAGAATTAAATATTCATAGTTCGGAAGTTGTTTTCATAAACTCTTCTGTCATGAATGCCGAAAATATTATAGACGATCTTCCAGACAATGTAAATATAGTCTATTTAAAAGCCGGCGAGGACGGAATTCAGGAAATCACTGACTATCTTGCAAATAAAACCGACATTGATACCATGCGAATTATTTCCCATGGTAATGAAGGATATTTTGTCCTGAACGGTGAAGTTATTGACGGAGAATATGTCACGAATCATGCCGACTTAATCGCGGAATGGGGTGACTCTCTTTCTGAAGACGGCGATATCATGCTCTACGGCTGTAATCTTGCCGCAACAACTAAAGGACAGGATCTAGTTCAGCATATTGCTGACCTGACAGGTGCAGATGTTGCAGCATCTACTGATACGACCGGGGTCAGCGGTGACTGGAACCTCGAGTACAGTATTGGGATAATTGAAGCCGGAGTAATTACTGATGTTGGTTATGAGCATAACCTTACAAATTATCTTGTTTCAAATACACATGGCAGCACTGATATTAAAAATTCATTCGGATGGGCTCTGACCGAGGCCAATACAAGTATAGGGGCGGATGAAATTACGTTTGATTTATCCTTAGACAGCAGGGAAATAATTATAGATAATACTCTGAATATAACTGACGATATTACTATATCAGGAAACGGTGTTGACGAAACTCTTATACGTGAGGCAGGTAATAATGCAGTATTCAATATTGATGATGAAGATGCCGGTACTCAGTTGTCTGTAACTATAGAAAATATATCAATAGGCGACGAGAACTCAACAGGTAATCCGATCAATAA
>CAZVCD010000296.1:0-3437 GCA_964625675.1 uncultured Victivallales bacterium
AGTTAAGTCTAAAGTTTCAAGAATAGCCATAATATTTTGTTCAACCGTAAGTTTTCTAAAAATAGATGGTTCCTGCGCTAAGTATCCCATTCCGAGACGGGCTCTTTTATACATAGGTGTTGTTGATATGTCATTGCCTTTGAAATGAACTGTACCACTGTCCTGTCTAATTAAGCCTACTATCATATAGAAACTGGTAGTTTTGCCTGCTCCGTTCGGTCCTAATAATCCAACAACTTCACCTGGGCGCACATTCATGGACATTCCATTTACAACACGTTTACCCCTATAGGCTTTTACAAGGTCTTTTGATTCAAGAAGTATATCATCAGCAGAATTTTGGGGCATTGTTATATTCCTTTTATATGAAAATTATTATATTTATCTTAATCTTCTGTTAGAGTGCTATTTTCTTTTTTGGGGTTATAAATCAATTTGCTCTCTTGTCCCATTGACTGATTGCCTTCAATTTTTACACGGTCGCTATCTCTGAAGAGAGTAATTCTTTCTCCTTTAATATAACTGTCTCCTTGAAATAGAACAGGATCATCGGTTAATACAATTTCACCAGTCTTAATATCATAATCAGCTCTGCCTGCAGTAGCTCTTTCTTTGTTTTTTTCCTGCCCGGTTTTCGATTTTTTTATAATAACAACATTGCCTATTGCAATGAGTTTCTTTGCTACTTTTTTGCCTTTTTCATCTGTTTTGCTCGCTTTATCCTCAGGCTTTGCTTTGTCTTCAGTCTTTGCTTTGTCTTCAGGCTTTGCTTTGTCTTCAGGCTTTGCTTTGTCTTCTTCCAAGTAAACTACAATTTCATCAGCTGTAATTTTTGTATCGCTACTGTTTACTTTTACATTTCCAAATAGAGATATTGTGTCGCCTTTTAAGTCAATATCCATACTGTTGGAGGTTATTTCAGTTGGTCCTGATTGTTGTTGTGTACTGCTTCCTGTTGAAGGAAAAATATCTCCCATTAATTGAGCGTTTACTGTTGACGTATAAAGAAGCATTACCCCTAATATAGATAATGCTGATTTTATGCAAACTCTGCTTCTCATTTATTCCCTCACCTGAAAAATGTTAATATATACAGTACTTGTTGTTCTTTTAATAGAGCAAATATATTATAATTAGTTTTTATTAATAGTATTAACAGTAGAGGCGTTGCTTGTCTTTTTCTGATACGCATTGCCACTGCTATTAATGTTTTCAGTTTTAGTGTCTTTTGTTTTATCTTGAATAGTATTGTTTTTGCCGGTTTGGACCGGTGATACATCGTCTCCTCCCTGTAGAGCTGCTGCTGATGTGATAAGCATTTTAACATTTTTTCTGATATGAAACAGTTGCGTCTTCATATTGCAGTCAAACCCTATGCCATCAATATTTGCCGCCAAAGATTGATAGTGTATTGGCTTATCTCCCTTTACTAATTGTGAAGTTCGATTGTAAAAGGCTTCCGGGGTAGTAATTACAGAATCTATACTTTCTCCCATTGAACCAATCATTTCGATCTTAACATTGGTCATTTTTATATAAGCACCTATTGTTTTAGCATTCGAACCAGTTACTATATATTCCAGCTTATGGGTTTCTTCGTTGTATTTCGGTGATGTAAATTTTTTCATAGACACATTTTCAAATGCACTGCCAGCTAGCGGGGAAGAAAACGGAAACAAATTTAATACTGCTATTAATGTCAGGTAAAAAAAAATCATGTGAGACCTAGAGTATATTTTTTTATTAAATCGTTCCATTTGTTCTGTCCTTTTAAAAGCCATACTATTGCTTCTCTAACAGCACCGTTACCGCCAAAAGCATTTGTTCTAAAATCACAAAAATCATCAAGTTCTTCCGGCGCATTTCCAACAATTACACCAATGCCGGATTTAATCAAAGGGGGGATATCAATGAAATCATCTCCTATATATAAACATTCTTCATCAGTTAAATTTTGTTCTGAAAGCAGTCTGTCAAAAGCCTTCTTTTTATCTTTTTCGCCCTCATAAATAAAACTCAACCCAAGTTCTTCTGCTCTTCTACGGTTGGCCTTTGAGCTTCTTCCCGAAAGAACGCCAACAAATAAGTGTGATTGAAGAGCCATTTTTATCGCACTGCCATCTCTGACGTGAAAAAATTTTATCTCTTCAGGACTGTCAGAATAACCAATTTTTCCATCAGTCAAAACTCCGTCTATATCTAGAATTACTGCTTTGATTTTATCTATTTTATCTTGTGAGATCATATATTGCTTTAACCTTTGTCAGTACTCTCTCTGCGGATTCAAAGTTCAACGAATTTGGTCCGTCTGAAAATGCTTTGTCCGGATTAGGGTGGATTTCCATAAATAGAACATCAATGCCAACTGCTGCTGCTGCTAAAGATAATGGTTCTACAAATTGTCTTTCTCCTCCGGTTGTATTACCAAGACCGCCCGGTAGTTGAACTGAATGGGTCGCATCAAAAACAACAGGAACTCCAATGTTACGCATTACTGCTAAAGAACGCATATCAACAACAAGATTGTGGTAACCGAATGTTGTACCTCTTTCTGTCAGCATAATTTTATCATTGCCAGTACTTCTGACTTTTTCTACGGCCAATTTCATGTCCTCTGGGGCCATAAACTGTCCTTTTTTAATGTTAACAGTTTTCCCCTGACGGCCAGCTTCCAACAAAAGATCTGTCTGCCTACACAAAAATGCCGGAATTTGCAAAATATCTGCAACTTGAGCAACAGGTGCTGCCTGAGACGTTTCGTGGATGTCAGTAACTATTGGTACATTCAGGTCTTTTTTGACTTTATTTAAGAGCTCTAAGCCTGCTTTTAGACCCAACCCTCTGTGAGATCCTGCAGAGCTTCTATTAGCTTTATCATAAGAGGCTTTAAATGCTAAGTTAATCCCAAGTTTATCTGTGAGACCTTTTAGAAAAGAAGCTGTTTCCATGCAAAGTTCTAAACTTTCAGCGACACATGGACCTGCAATTAATAAAAGCTTTCCATTTCCAACTTCAATTTTGTTATTTATGTTAAACATATCTATGATATTCCTAAATTTAATAAACCCATTTATTTTATTATGCGAATAATGTGAAACATGGCTTTTTTTAAAGTAAGCTCAATAAACTCCTTTTCTGCTTTTTCATTTGTCGATAGACAACAATATTGTATTTCCCATGAAAAGAAAATAATAAAACAAGGTTAACTCGAAAAATATATAAAATAATACATTGCGTCTTTATTGAATTTAACAGAAATAAATATAAATGTCAAGATGAACAGTTCGTTTTTTGTCAGTATACCAAAGGTATTTTTGTTTTTAATTTATTTGTGGTATTAACAATTGTATAGGAATTTGTTTTTTAATCCAATCTGTTTAGAACAGTATGATTATTTATTATTGAAAAGTATTTCGTGCGGGCTCTTTTGAATGTCT
>CAZVCD010000297.1:0-3377 GCA_964625675.1 uncultured Victivallales bacterium
CCAATATTATCCGGATTTAAATCAACAATTTTTGTGTTAAATCTTTCAGTTAAAGCTTCTGCAAACCTCGGCTGAAAACCGATTAACAATATTTTTTTATTCAAATACTTTTCATTGAAAAAGGTTTTTAAGTGATTAGCACAATCAACCGGTCCATTGTCCCGGCAGTGTTCTGTAAGTTCAATCAGCCCAAGGTGTTTCAATACCGCATTTATTGTAGCAATAAATACAGCTCTATAATAGTTATTGCTTAAATCAATATTCACGACATCATCCAGTGAACCTTCAAAATCCGCGCACATATCAGAATACGCCACGCCTTTAGAACCTAAAAAATCAGCCTCCATTAAGCTTTCCTTGCCTTTTAACAAAGGATAATCGTCATGAACCGGATCACCCAATGCTTCTTTTTTAGACAATACTTTAGCTTTTACTTTTACAGGTGAATTTTCTAATTTATACTGTTTTATAATCTCTTTAAACTTATTTCTCATCTCTTCATACATAATAAATACTCCATATCTTTTGAAATTACATTCTTCTCAAAAAAAATTCCAAATATTAAATAATATTCAATTCCCAAAATTCAAAGGTCGAAAAGTTGAGTTAATCATTTACCTATGAGAGAATAACCATACTTCTTAAAAATATCATTTTGTTTAAAAATGAAATCAGTAAATTTTCCCGTTTCTTTTATATTTTTTGAATTATTCAGTAAAATCATATATGCCTTTGACAAAACATTAAATTTCTCAGGAATTTCAATATACCGAATTTTATTTGCCTTGGCAACCGTGTCAAAAATGAAGCTCGCGTCTACAGTATCAGATAAAATATAATTTGCATTCTGATTTGCGTTTATGCCTTCAACTACTTTATTCTTTTCTAACCGCCTACTAAATTCCGCATCCATTCTGTCTTTCATTTTTAAAAAGGCTTTTCCCAGTACTGTCAGTTTTTGATTTCCGAATGCAATTTTAATACCCGGCTTTATTAAATCGTCAAAGTTATGTATTTTCTTTATACCGCTGGCTGATAAACCTATCACCGGTTTTTGTATCAATAATTGTCTGCTGTTTTTTACAATTCCAAGTTTTTCTGCTTTATCTAAAAAATATTCGGAGCCGGGTGTATACAGGTCACCTTTGCCTGAAACGGTTATCCTACTTAACAACGCGCAAGAGCCGCCCAGTATAAGGTACACTTTGCTGTTTTTATTTTGTTGATTATATTTCTCTACAATTTCTTTTCCCGGTTTTGACATAGCTGCCGCAAGATACCAATATATTTCGGCAGAAAAACCAACCTGACAAAGCAAACAAAATACTGAACAAATCAATAATATTTTTTTCATAGTTTTAAATTTTTTCCTGCCAAGTACATTATAACAGTCCTCTTCATCCTCTATAAGTACTAACTCCAGCCCGGCTTCTTCAAAGAATCTCTTAATTTCATCTTAACGTTTATGATCTCTTATTATTTTGCAGCACAGGAAGAGATTACAGCAGTCAAAATCAAAACTAAATCTGCATAATGAACTTTATCATTATTACAGTAAAGATCCTTCACTAGATCTATTCTTGATTGTAAGAAATTTTTCATTTATTTTATTTGGATAACATATATTATATATATATTTTTTATCCTATTATTTTTAAAAATAAATCTAATAGGATAATCTTGTTATTTTATTATTAAGTAGGTAATGAACAACATATAAACTTTTATTAGTTGGTTTTGATTTTACTTTTAGATTCTGCTATTATACAGAGCATTTCGAAAAGAAGTGTTACTCCCAGTAAAGAAGTTAAATTTCCGTTATCTAACGGTGGTGAAACTTCTACCAGATCGGCACCTACTATATTAAGTCCTCTGCAGCCTCTTATCAGTTTTAACGCTTCATAGGAAGTAAAACCGCCGATTTCAGGTGTACCTGTTCCAGGAGCATATGCAGGATCGACTGCATCTATATCAAAGCTTAAATAAGCAGGTTTATCTCCTATAATACTCCTTATTTTTTCTATAAGAGTATCCAGCCCCATGTCATAACATTCTTCAATATGAAAGACATGCATGCCGGATTCATATGAAAACCCCCAGTATTGATCTGAAAAACCTCTTATCCCTGCCTGTACAGTAGCTTTTGGATCGATAGAATTGCTTAATACTGCATTTCTGAATGTTGATGCATGTGTGTATTTACATCCGCCCATTTCATCAATAGTATCACAGTGTGAATCAAAATGTATTACGGCAAGTGGCTGTTCTTCTCCTAAAGCTTTAAGTATAGGATATGTTATTGAATGATCTCCGCCTGCTGTTATTGGAATTATATTATTCTTTTTAAGTTTTCTATAATATTCATATATTTCAGTATGAGCCTTTTCGATATCAAAGTGATTTTTAAATATTAGGTCTCCGATATCTGCGATATTGCATAATTCAAATGGCCTTATTTTATTAAAATAATTATAGTCTCCCATCAAAGTGGAAGTATCTCGAAGTGATTTCGGGCCTAATCTTGTGCCGGGGTTATTCGATGTTGCTATATCAAATGCTAAACCGATAAATCCAATATCGATACTGCTGCTTATTTCAGCTAAAGGTGCATTCATAAAGGTTGAATTACCTTCAAATCTACGTCTTATTGCTTCCATGACTCTTCCTCCTGTTTTTTATAAGAATAGTTGATTATCAATGATTATCAATAAGTGCAAAACTTTTATCAACGAATTAAACTGATGACACGAATAAGACAGAAGAATTTTAACCACCAGGCTTCGTTCAGTGAACTTTCAACGTCGCTCAGAGAGCTATGAGGGACAATTAATAATCTTCATAAAAAAGGCATTGGTTTTAAATCTATCCAGGAAAGTATTGATACAACAACAAGTGGTGGGAAATTAGTTTTTCATATTTTTGCATCACTAGCCGAATTTGAAAGAGAGTTAATTACTGAAAGAACACAGGCTGGACTTAAAGTGGCTAGAGCAAGAGGAAGGCTAGGGGGCAGACCTTCAAAGCTTGATAACAAAGGGATTGAAACAGCCAGAAAAATGATGAAAGATACAAGCATTTCTATAACTGAAATTTGTAAAATACTGAATATTTCCAGAGCAACTTTATATAGAAGTATAAATAAAGATAAAACGTTGAATAAAATATAGGGACGTTAAATACTCTATGCTACTTATAGGCGAATTACATTGAATTAATGTAATTAGCAATTTTTATGTCTTCCGTTTTTATATGTTGAATAAACCAGTTGTTGGCAAGATTAAAAAGTTTTTCCAAATTTTCCTCATTAAATCCCCCGTCTGCTTTAAGCTCTTCTTCTCTTTTGAAAATTTCATCAAGAAAATATCCGTGTTGCGTGC
>CAZVCD010000298.1:0-3356 GCA_964625675.1 uncultured Victivallales bacterium
GCATAAGTTATATTTTGGACAACTTTTGAACCTTCACGATCAAACTCAACACTCCCTAAGCCTTCATAATAATAAACAGTTCTATAATCATTTTCCGTCTTCCAGGGAATGAGCGCTTTTCTCCATGTTTTCTCCAGTAATATTCTGTTTGGCGCGTCAAGTATGTCTATTACTTCGCCTCTGGTCATTCCGTATTTAATTTTTGTCATTGGCGGCTTTTTATTAATAACGGTACAACCCGTCATTAATAAGTTTATGAGAACCGTACCAGCAAGAAGCAGTTTGATAATTGTTTTCATATATCTCCCTTTGTTTTGAATTAAAACTGGATGTTTGATAACTCGTACATAGAAATAGGATTGTTAACCAGGTAATATCTGATTTGTCCCCGTGTATATTTGAAATCTTCCTTAGACAGAAAATCTGTTATCTTCCCAACAGACATTCCTTTTGTTTTTAAAATTACAAGTACTTCCCGGATTTCATTTAGGGGCGGAGACATTGCAAGGTTGATTGCTTTACATTTTGCTGTTTGAACCTTTTCTACTAAAAGCTCATTTTTAGTTTTTTTGATCATTTTTGCTTTACCTCTCTTTTTGGTGTTTTAACCTATGAAACTAATTTTCATTATTTTAAGGTTTTGACAATTGAAAAATGAGCTGTCTTATGTAAATTCATGTAATGATTCATTACAAAATATATAATTTTTAGCAAATATGTAATTATTCGTTACATCAAGGTGATTATGAAATTTTATTTTGAGAAATTTAAAGCTATTCGAAAACATAAAAATATATCTGTAAAAGAAATATCAATTTCTCTCAATAAGCACAGAGTAACTGTCTGGGCATGGGAAAAAGGGAAACAGAAACCATGTCTTTCAGATATTAAAGAACTGTCAAAAATTCTACATGTAGATTTAGCTGATATATCTGACATAAAAACAGATGGTTTTGATGAAGAAGATAACTGGAGCGTTGCTGATAATATCAATGCTCCTCTTTCTATTGAGGATAGAGTATATATAAAAGGATTGGAACAGGAACTTGCTGCATTAAGAAAAAATATCAGCTACATAAAAAGGGAAAAAGAAGAACTGCAGAATATTGTCAATAATATTCAGACTTTTATCTACAAGAAAGATTTAAAATTAAGATTCAGTTTTGCAAATAGAGCATTTACTGAAATTTTAAATATCCCTTTGCACAAACTGAGTGGTTCTAATAACCATAGTGTGTTTATTGGTGAAGAAACAAATAAACTTCAGTCTTTTGAACAGCGGGTTCTAAGAGGTGAAAAAATTTCAAACCATGAAATTATTATTCCCGGAACTAAAAAAAGAAGAAAAGGCTTTTTTTCAGGTAGTCCGATATACGGAGAGAATGGAAGTATTTCAGGAATAGCTGTTTCAATCGAGGATATTACGGATAAATCTGTAGCAAATACCAGATACAGACAGCTCGAAGAAGCGGTAAATTTTTCTCAGGATGTATTATGGATAAAAGACATGAAACAGAAAAATGCATATTCCTTCATCAGTAATTCGATAGACAACATTACTGGTTATAAAATCAAACATTTTCATAATAATGTTAAATTCCTCCTGGACAATGTGGTTCATCCAGAAGCTAAAAAACGTGTCTCAGAATTTTATAAAAAAGGAAACTGGAAAAATCCTATTGACTATAAAGTAATCACCGCGGAGGGTAAAACTAAATACCTGAGAGAGAAATGTTATTTTGAAAACGGTATGCAGTTTGGAGTAATTGAAGACAGAACCAGTAAAGTTGAAGCTGAGAAATATCAAACAATGCTTCTTGATATTATTAATAAAATGCCGTATGCAATCTGGGTATCAGGTGGTTATGGTAATAGAATAGATATTGTTACAGACACATTTGAAAATTTCTTTAGGGGACCAAAACATCATTTTGCAAAACACCCAGAAACTTATATGGAGCTGATTCATCCTGAAGATGAACATGAATTTAAGGATTGGAAAGAATCTATTGGAGATAAAAAATGGTGGGAATATAGATCATCTAAAACTAAAAAAACTGCTTTAAAATACAGATTATTGCTCCATGGTAAAACTATCTGGGTAGAAGAACAAATTTTTTCTGATATGGAATTAAGAAAACGTGGTATAAGGTATGGAATAATACGGGATATTACTAAAGAATTTGAAAATTCTACTACTTTGAGATTGTTAAAAGATGTTATTGAAAAAGTCAACGATATAGTTTGGATTTGTACCCCGCCACCAAATGCTAAATATTTGTTTATCAATGATGCTGTAGAAAAAATATGGGGGAGATCGCATGTAGAATTTAAGGGTGCAAAAAAATGGCTGGATTTTGTACATCCTGATGACAGGAATGCAGAAAGTGAGGCTATTGAAAGGGATGAATTTCCCATGTTCAGAACATATCGTATTATCCGTCCTGACGGTGCAGTGAGAAAACTTCAAAGTTCAAGCTTCAGAGATATTGATGAAAATAACAATGTAGTTGATTTTGGAGTAATAAGAGATATTACTGACAGGAAAAATTGAACCATTGATGCACACTGATAAACTCTGATGAAAAAATATTACTATCCACGAATTAATAAATTGACACTAAATATTCAACGTGATTTATTCTGAGCTATTAATAATATTAAAATACTATGCTATAATACATTATAAGTAGTAACATATAAATCTCTAACATTAGAAGGTGATTAATATGCTGAGAGAGATTATTAAACCGCATACCGATATTATTACAATTCAAATACCAAAAGAATATATTAACCATAATGTGGAAGTTATTGTCTTTCCTTTTGATGAGATACAAAAACCCGAGAAAAGGAAGAAAATAAAATATGACTTTTCTGATTTGACAGGAAAATTGAAATGGAAGGGTAATTCCGTAGAAGAACAAAGGAAAATCAGAGATGAGTGGTAAAAAATACCTTTTAGATACAAATGCAATAATTGAACTGCTGAAGGGAAATACGCGGCTTATTAGTATTTTGACAAATGTTGAGTACCTTGCCTGCTCTATTATATCTGTGCTGGAATTTTTATCATTTTCTAATATTTCAGAAAATGATAAGCGTCTATTTAAAAAATTTCTTCAGCGTATTGAAGTAATAGATTTAGCAAAAGATGACTCAAAATTAATAGATAATATTATAAAGATTAGAAAAGTCAGTAAAATTAAGCTTCCTGATGCAATAATACTTGCCATGGCTCAAAAAATGAAATGTACACTTCTTACAGCAGACAAACAGCTATTAAACTTCCCAGGAATAAAAATAGAGAATTATCTCGGGTAATGTGATTTTGCTGACTAATAAGCATTAAAAAA
>CAZVCD010000299.1:0-3348 GCA_964625675.1 uncultured Victivallales bacterium
TGAGAAAAGGTTCAGGTATATTTTCACCAATTTCAATATTCCAATCTTTGCCCATTATGTTATGGCCGGACTCGTTGATATACATGAGAACACCGCTGTTCGAAACACGTAATACCGGATTAATGTTTTCGGAAGGGAACCTGGATAAGCTTTTTATCTCCTCTATCGCCTTTTTACGGTCTGTGATGTCTGTAAATGCAAACCCCAATCCGTCATTAACTTTGAAAGCATGTAATGATAATTGAATATCTCCAAATACTTTGTTGGGAACAATGTCATCAGAGAAAAACGGTTCTCCTGTTTTGATAACATTCAGATAATTGTCATACCGTCCTGTTTCCTTAAGTTCAGGTACGAGTTCAAGTATATTTTTGCCAATCACATCTTCACGCTTAGTACCGGACGGAAAGACCTTAAGGGCTGTATCATTGATCAAAATATAGTCCAATTCAGAATTCGTAAGGATAAATCCTTCAGTAGCTGAGTTCATGAAGGAAGATAAATTTTCTTCGCTTCTCCGCAGCTTCATTACCGACTGTTTGTACTCGGAGATATCCTGAAAAATCCCTATAATTTTTTTGGTTTTACCGTGCTCTTTCTGCGCTTTCCCTATAGAGCGAACCCACCGATGATTGCCTTTTGCTGTAATAAATTCCAGCTCTAGATCAAACGACTCCGCACACTCTATACAACGCTGTACTGCCTCTTTAATAATCTGTCTGGAAGCCGGCGCATAGAAATCTAATCCTTTACTGACTGTCGGCTTATAGTTCATATCAACTTCATGGATGCGATAAACCTCCTGAGTCCACACCTGTTCCATTGTTTGCACATCGAACTCCCACCCGCCGAATTTTGCTATTCTTCCGGATTCATTGAGAAGATCAGTGCTCTCTTGAAGACTATTCTCTATCTTTTTGCGTTCAGTAATATCGCGAACGGTAGCCTGCATAAGATTGCTATCGCCTATTTTCATAGGTGTAAGTACTATATCAGCATAAAATTTTTCAGCGTCTGCTGTTTTATGAACCCATTCGAAATGATAAGAGCCTTCCTTTACGGCTTTTTCAAGATATTCCTTGGCTAAAACCGATGAATCAATACCACCCGGCTGTTTTTCGGGTGATAATTTCCATAGGGTATATTTAGAGAATTCATCTAAATCTTTTATTTTATACATTTTAAGGGCTTTCGGATTGCAGTTGGTAAATTTTCCCGTATCTAAATTTATAATCACAACAGCATCATTTAATACATCAAAAAGCGTTGTATACATTGTTTCCTGATTTTTCAAATCCTTTGCTGCCTTTTTTTGATCAGTGATGTCGATAACTGATGATTGATATCCAAAGAGCTCATCATTGTCATCTAGGATAACTGAAGAAAATGCATAAGCATTAAAAGTAGATCCATCACCCCGCTTAGCAGTGCACTCGCCTGTCCATAAACCTGTTTTATTCAAAACTGTAAGTATGGTTTCAGCATCATGCTCGTATTTTAGAAAATAAGATATTGGTTTACCAATCACATCTTCTTTATTGGAAAAACCCCAAATCCTAAGAAAGGAAGAATTGACCTCTTGCAAAAATCCTTTGGCATCCGAAACACTTTGTGCTGATAATGACGCATCAAAGACTTTGTCTTTAAGAAATAGGCGCTTTTCCGAAAGCTTGCGTTCGGTGATATCAATGAACGAAAACATCATTGCGATTGGCTTAACGTTTATGTCTTTGATAAGGCTGGAACTGTATGACACAGTAAATACTGATTTATCTTTCCTCTGACAAATAATTTCACCGACATATCCGCCTTTCTCTTTAACTGTGGGCAGAATTTCTTCCGTTATCTTTCCAAGTTCGGTTTGCTCTACAAATTGTGCTATTGCCATACCGACCGCTTCGTTTGACGGATATCCGAACATTTTTTCGTAACTCGGGTTTACATAAGTTAGCATGCCGTTCAGGTCGGTTAACGCCATTGCATTTATGGAATAATCAACAGCCTCAGAGAACAATTTAAAATTTTTCTGTTCCTTCTTTAGCTCGGCTGTTTTAATGTGCACCTGCTTTTTCAAAATAAAAAATCCGATAATGGTCATTAGAAAAATAACTATAACGAGAATCAACAGAAAATATTTTATTGCAGTTGCTATATCAAAATGTTTTTCAATTGGAAACCACTTATCAAAGAGCCTATCAAAAGTCCCGTCCTCGAAAGAAATCAGCAGACCTTTATTAAGTTTTTGAATAAGATCCTCTCCCTTACTACCTTTTGCTGTAGCAAAACAGAAGGATTGTTCAAACCCTTTAAGCTGTCTTCCCAGAGGTTTGTATATTTCTTCCTTGCCTATTTTAGAATACCCTGTATATTTGACATTTTTCAGAGAAAGGTCTTTCATTATCATGAGACCCACAAGTTTCTGCACTACTACTGCATCTCCCTTGCCTTCAGATAGGAGTTTGAATGCTTCAGAATAGGTTCTTGTAGTAATGATTTTGTCTGTGAGTTTCTCTCTCATGACATACTCATGGGCGTTATCACCTTCCATCACCAGGACTTCTTTGCCTTTCAGGTCAACATCGCTCCTGATGCTTGTATTATCAGACCTTACAAAAATACCACCGTGGAGAACCAGATACGGCGCCGAGAAATTAAAAACATCGACCCTGTCAAGCGAATACCCCACAAGAGGAAGCACATCGAGCTTCCCGTCTATGCCTTCCTGCTTGATTTCTGCCCATGGGCCAACTTTGAAGGTAATGTCCATTCCTATCTTTTCGGCTACATATCTGAGTAGTTCCACAGAGAAACCATCAGCTTTCCCGTCTTTGGTTACTATGCAGTAGGGAGGGTAGTCCAGTTCGCATCCAGAATGAAGAATGGTTTTGGAGGCGAAAATATTCACGCAGAGAAAAAAGCAAAGAATAAACATCAAATAAATTTTCCTGCTTTTTTTCATACATAACCTCTTTTTGATCTTTTATCATTTAATCTATCAAATGAAGATAGTGCTTAGAAAAATTATAAATTGTATCAGCACAAGGTGTTTTTAAGTTTATTATATCTAGAAACTTTATTGTCTTCAATAGCTTAAAGGCTTTTTTATTCTTCCATAACGTCGCATAAGAAAGGATTATGTTTGCGCTGAATTATTTGTATACAATTTGTATATAATGTTTGCGGTTAATAAATGTTACTGTCAGGAAATGACAAAAGGAATAATTTAGTATTAATGCATTCTTAAGATAACGTGTAAATTCAGCGGCGCGCGATTAGCGCGTTCGCTGGAATGTTTGGTTAGAAAAATAATTTCTATTTCTTTTTAGTAACTTTATATCCACTCTTAAT
>CAZVCD010000300.1:0-3327 GCA_964625675.1 uncultured Victivallales bacterium
GGCGGACCTGTCTGGCAGCGTAAATGGAATCAGTATGATAATGATATGGATAAAGCAAAAATTACACTGGAAGCTGCATTTGAATTTTTTGAAAAACTTGGAACCCCATACTGGTGCTTCCATGACATAGATATTTCTCCGGAAGGAACTAGCTTCAGTAAAAAATGCCGGAACCTGCAGGCTATTGTAGCAATGGCAAAAGAACTTCAGGCTCAAACAGGCGTTAAACTGTTATGGGGTACTTCAAATGCATTTTCACATCCTCGTTTTAGTCATGGTGCAGGCAGTAATCCTGACGCACATGTAGTTGCTTACGCTGCTGCACAGGTAAAAAATGCCATGGATGCAACAAAGGAACTCGGCGGACAGAACTATGTTTTCTGGGGCGGGCGTGAAGGTTACGAAACTCTATTAAATACCGATTACAAACACGAACAGGAACAGCTAGCAAAATTTTTCCATATGGCTGTCGATTATAAAAAGAAAATTGGTTTTGAAGGGCCATTCCTGATAGAACCAAAACCTAAAGAACCATCAAAACATCAATATGATTTTGACTCGGCAACTGTTCTTAACTTCCTTAGAGCTCATGATTTAATGGACCATTTTAAACTAAATATTGAAGCAAATCATGCAACATTGGCAGGTCATACATTTGAACATGAATTAACTGTAGCTTCAGAAGCAGGAAAACTTGGCAGTCTCGATGCAAATACCGGTGATCCTCAATTAGGTTGGGATACCGACCAGTTCCCAACATCTATTTACACTGCAGCGTATGCATGTATGGTAGTCCTGAAACAGGGTGGACTTGGAAATGGTGGTGTAAACTTCGATGCTAAACTTCGCAGAGGTTCATGTGATGAACTTGACCTTTTTTATGGTCACATAGGCGGTATGGATACTTTTGCCAGAGGACTTGTAATAGCATCAAAAATTAGTGAAGATAAAGTACTCGACAACTTCATTGCCCAAAGATATTCAAGCTATAATTCCGGGTTCGGCCGGAAAATAATGGCTGGGAGCTGTTCATTGGAAGACTGTGAAAAATTTGTTCTGAAAAATGGCGAACCAACACTCAAAAGCGGTAGACAGGAATACCTGGAAAATATAATTAACGATTACCTGTTAAATAGTTAAGCCCTGGTTTAAGATTGAAAATGACAACATACCTAAAGGTAAAAGCTGTCGAAGAGGAGCATTAATCTCTGTTAACAAAGTTTTATGCTAAAATAACCAAAAAATATTATTAACCACGAAGACCATGCCTTTGGCACGGCAAGGAGGATAGCTAAACTATGAAAACTGTATTGGGTATTGATATGGGGACACAAAGCACAAAGGTTGTCCTCTACGATTTTGAAAATAAAGTTATTGCAGCAGAAGCATCTTCCAAGCATGTTATTATTTCAAAAGATGACGGTACAAAAGAGCAGAAGGCTGAATGGTGGATAGAAGCATTGAAAAATTGCATGTCAGAAATAGACAGCAACCTTAAAACTACAGTTATCGCTATAGGTGTTTCCGGGCAGCAGCATGGATTTGTACCCCTGGATAGCATTGGCAATGTTTTATACAATGTGAAGCTGTGGTGTGATACATCTACAACATCTGAATGCAAGCAGATAACAGAAGCATTCGGGGGAGCAGAAAAACTTTTAGATGAAGTCGGAAATTTAATTCTTCCCGGTTATACTGCCCCTAAATTATTATGGCTGAAAAACAATAAACCTCAAATCTATGCAAAGCTCTCAACTATTCTTCTACCGCATGATTATCTTAATTTTTATCTTACCGGCAATAAAGTGATGGAATATGGTGATGCGTCAGGAACAGGTTTTTTAAACATTAGGACGCGTAAATGGTCTGAAAATGTTCTAAATGCAATTGATCCGGATAAGGATTTGCTTTCAGCTCTGCCAAACTTAATTGGATCAGATCAGTTCGCCGGAAATTTAAAACCCGATATTGCTGATGAATTGGGATTGAATGCAAGAATACCTGTATCTTCTGGTGGAGGCGATAATATGATGGGTGCAATAGGTACAGGCACAGTAAAGCCAGGAATACTGTCTATGAGCCTTGGAACATCTGGAACCTTGTACGGATATTCAGAGCAACCTATAATAGACAAAAATCTTGCAGCTTTCTGTTCCTCAACCAACGGCTGGCTACCACTGCTTTGCACTATGAACTGTACTGTATCAGTCGAATTAACTAAAGCCTTATTCGATATTGATTTAACAGAATTAGAGAAACTGGTAAGCGATACACCTATCGGCAGCAACGGCCTGGTCACTCTTCCATTTTACAACGGTGAGCGAGCTCCTAACCTGCCTAACGGCAAAGGGTGCATTATGGGGTTGGATATGAATAACATGCAGAAAAACAATATTCTGCGTTCATCTATGGAAGCAGCAATACTTGGTATGCGTTTCGGGCTTGAAACATTTAAAAAATTGGGATTTAAGCCGACTGAGGTTAGACTAACCGGAGGTGGGTCAAAAAGCAATACCTGGCGGCAAATTGCCGCAGATGTTTTAAATTTACCCATTGTTATACCCAAAATTCAGGAAGCTGCTGCTTTTGGCGCAGCGCTGCAGACACTATGGGTATATGCTAGCAGTAATAATAAAAAAAAATCTATACAAGAGATTGTAGACCAGCATGTAAAACTGGATATGGAAAAGAAGCACTATCCAAACCCTGAATCAGTACAAAAATACAACCAAGTATATAAAGAGTATCTAAAGTATCTAAATTCAGTTGAAAATATTTTCAGGTAAAAATTAATAATAGGTATTATATCTGCTCTTTTTATTAGAAAATTAACCCTAGTATAAGTAATGATAAAATTATTATAGGAACAATTTTATCATTACTTTCTTAATTCGGTTGTATCAACTGCAACGCAGTTGACAAAGGAAGCTAAATGAGCAGCTATTCCAACAGAAGCATTATATTTTATCTATGTAATGATTATTGAGTAATTTTTTAAAGCTACTCCAAAAAGAAACTGTTTTAAAATAGTTTCACTATTCTTTCCTACAGGTGTAGTTACCCCTCCCTTTTTATACAGATAAGCATAAGTATAAACAGATATTACCCCTAGACATATTATTGCAGTTAAAATACTACGAAATAATTTAAATCTGATTTTTGGCATATTGCTACATGCATGATTTATATAAAACCATGGAAACTATTTTTATCTGCTATGCTCCATTATTCTTCATCTTGAATTTACAATTTCTCAGGCTTACAAAGTCTCTTTTTATCATTAGAAACTCTTGCGCATTTATGACAAATAAATTCAGGATTTTTGAC
>CAZVCD010000301.1:0-3321 GCA_964625675.1 uncultured Victivallales bacterium
ACATAATCATGATTTCAAACAGAAGTAAAAAGACAAAAACAAGATTTATCTTGAAGTGTTAATCATCTTATTAAATTTTCATTGGACTAACCCTAGAGTAAAAAACTATCTACTTGAGTTAATTCTTTTATAAGTAAATGTAGGTAATAATTCTTGAAATTTAATTAGATTCCCCTAACTTATTATTAATAATAAATAATATTTACAAATAGAAATTTTAATAATGATTATACCAATGCGGAAGATGTCTAAAGATCAGAGAGGCGTAATACATGCAATTGCTGCCAGAGGAGAACTTGGTAGGCGGATCAGGGATATGGGGTTAATTCCAGGAAATGAATTGATGGTTGTAGGTAGAGCGCCTTTGTATGACCCTGTTGCGATAAAAATGCTGGGATATATAATAACTTTACGCAATAGTGAAGCTGATTATATAACATGTGATGTAAAGGATTAATATATGCCCCGCAAAAAAATTGTTGTAGCACTTTCAGGTCAGCCTAACTGCGGAAAAAGTACGATGTTCAACGCCATTACGGGTTCATCTGCCCGAATTGGTAACTACCCCGGCATAACAGTAGAACGCATGGAGGGGCATCACAAGACAGAAAACTATAAAATCAATTTTGTAGACCTTCCCGGAACTTACTCCCTAACATCTTATTCAATGGAAGAAATCGTTGCCCGAGATGTAATAATAAATGAAAAACCTGATGTTGTTGTCTGCATGCTTGATGCGGTTGCTCTTGAACGCAGTCTTTATCTTGTTGTACAATTGCTTGAGATTGGTGTCCCACTCGTACTTGGGCTCAATATGATGGATGATACAAAAAGAAAAGGTATTCTGATAAACAGTGAAGTTCTATCTAAATTATTGCAGGTTCCTGTCGTAGAGTGCGTGGCGCGCAAAGGAAGAGGGAAAAAGGAATTACTGAATGCGATTATAGAAGTTGTAGAAAACAAACCGGACGATCAGGCAGATTTTTTTAAAATATCATACGGTTCAGATTTAGATCCAGCCATATCAGAAATGTTTGAAATTATTAAAGACAAGAATTTTTTGACTAAGCAATATCCTCCTGCATGGTTGGCTGTGAAATATATTGAAGGGGATGAAAATATTCTAAATAAGGGCAAACATGAAAATGAAAAAGTCCATAATTTATTGCTACGTATTGTAAAAAAAGTTGAAAAACATATAGAAAAAACTCTGAACACATATCCTGAGGCTATGATTGCTGATTATAGGTATGGCTATATTCAGTCACTCCTCAAGCAGGGTGTAATATCGCGAGAATATACTTTTAAACGGAGCCTCTCTGAAAAAATAGATAAAGTTTTTACACATAGGTTATTAGGACCTATAATAATGGTTGCAGTTCTGTATCTTATGTTTTGGCTTACTTTTCAGATAGGAGCTTATCCTCAAGGCTGGCTACAGGATGGATTCGGTTTTCTTGGACACTTAGGCAATACGTATATTGGGAATGAATTATTGCGTTCCCTTATTGTTGCAGGGATAATTGATGGAGTGGGGGCTGTTCTGAGCTTTGCACCACTTATATTGATAATGTTTGCTATGCTCTGTTTTCTTGAAGATTTAGGATATATGGCTAGAGTAGCATATATGCTTGATAAAGTGTTAAAAATTTTTGGGTTGCATGGCGCCTCAGTTATGCCTTTTATAATTGCTGGGGGCATTCCTGGTGGGTGTGCCGTTCCCGGCGTAATGGCGGCACGTACTCTTCGAAGTCCTAAAGAACGGCTTACAACTGTTTTAACAGCTCCTTTTATGGTTTGCGGCGCAAAAGCAACTGTTTTTTTAATGCTTGCTGAAGTTTTTTTCCCCGGGAATGAAACTACCATCATGCTTGTGCTAACTTTAGGGGCGTGGTTTATCGCTCTTGTTGTTGCAAAGATTCTTCGTACAACTATCATACGCGGAGAGCCTATGCCTTTTATTATGGAGCTACCTCCGTATAGATTGCCTACGTTGTATGGTATTTTTACTCATACATGGGATAGGGTATGGCAATTTGTCAAAAAAGCAGGAACTGTGATTTTTGCTATTTCCATAATAATGTGGGTTTTAATAACATTCCCCCAACTCCCTCAATCCAAGAAAGACAGTTTTAATCAAATGAGAGAAACTGTTATAACGCAACCAGCTTATAGCAAAAATACTATAAATAGTAAAGCATTATTGAATAAAAAACTTAATAAAATTGATAATGAAGAGCGGAAGGCAGCTTTAAAAAACTCTTTTGGTGGTAAGCTGGGATTATGGCTCGAAAATGTTAGTAAATATGCCGGATTTCCATGGCAGGCTAATATTGCATTAATTGGAGGGTTTGCAGCCAAAGAAGTGATAATTTCAACTTTATCAACGGCATATTCATTGGGTGAATCAGGTGGGGAAGAAGTGCAATCTGTGAAGCCGGTAAATGGAGTACAATCTGAAGAATCTTCTAAATCTTTGCTCGAGAAAAGACTAGCTGTAAACCAAGTTTGGACATTGCCGGTGGTTATCAGTTTTCTTTTATTTGTTCTATTATATGCGCCATGTTTTGTTACTGTAATAGCAATGGCAAAAGAAACTTCCTGGGGATGGGCGCTTTTTGGGACTTTCGGAAGCTTGGTTTTTACATACATACTGTGTGTTATTGTTTATCAAACTTTACTTGTTTTTCTATAAAAAATGGAATATGAAAAATCTGTAAAACGGTCTTTTCCTAAGTGAAAGTATATTTGCTTTTTAACATACTCATAGACAACGAGATTAATCTTGATTTTTTTAAAAGTTTTTTGATTATATCAAGATAAATAAGTATGAAATTCCTGTTTGCTTTATACAGGAAGACGGTTTCTATCGAAAAATCAACCCTTTATAATATACCTCCTGTCTTCTTGTTAGGCGATAAAACACCCAATGCCGGAAAGATAATTTCTAGCTGGTTACGAATTTTTACATATCGTAATATGTTCAGTGCAATATTCATTTAACCCTCCATGGATGAATAAATCAATGAATGATTAAACGGTGATGGTAAGAGACGCTTTATTAGGTTGTTATAACTATTTCAGACGTGCAATTTAAAAATTAATGAGTGATATAAGTGAATAGATTGAAATGAGAAAAGGTTTGAAAAAATAGAATAAACGTATATTTTAACATTCAATGTAATCATTATTTCAAACAGAGGTAAAAAGATAAAAACAAAACTTATTTTGACATCAGTACTTAAAAATCAAGTAAGCTAATATTATAGTACATGCTGAATAATAGCAGTTTTCAAACAACTTGCTTATATCTAAATTTTT
>CAZVCD010000302.1:0-3308 GCA_964625675.1 uncultured Victivallales bacterium
TTATGCAGCTATAGCAATTGCAGCAGTTGGCTCAGGAATAGGTACAGGAGTAGCCGGCAGTGCAGCTATCGGAGCTTGGAAAAGATGTTACGCACAAAACAAACCAGCCCCTTTTCAACTGGTCGTCTTTGCTGGAGCACCTCTCTCTCAGACTATCTATGGAATGATTATAATGTTTTTAGTCATAGGTAAAGTAAATTCTAACCCCAACCTTTGGCCTTTCTACCTGATATTCGGATTTTTGACAGGACTTGGTTTGTGTGTTTCTTCTGCATACCAGGGAATAGCCGGTGCTGGTGCCTGTGATGCTTTTGGAGATAATGAGAAAGGTTTTGTTAACTACCTTATGGTTCTGGGAATCGTTGAAACAGTTTCTATCTTCGTAATGGCCTTCGGTATCGTTCTTTTAAGTGCAATCGAGTGACTATTAAGTTTTATTACTGAGGGGTTTTATTATGAGTTCAGAATTTGTATACCAAAGAGTACTGCTAAAAGTCAGCGGCGAAGCTCTAAAAGGAAAGAATGATTTTGGATATGACTCAAACGCGGTACATGAACTTGTAAACAACCTTTCCAAAGTAGTTGACAATGGTATTGAGCTGGGACTTGTGGTCGGTGCTGGAAACATCTGGCGCGGAGAATTCGGCAAGAAACTCGGCATGGAACCCGTCAAAGCTGACTATATGGGAATGCTTGGTACAATCATGAATGCACTAAGCTTAAAAGACGCTTTTGAAAGAAAAGGTGTTCCATGTGAAGTCATGACATCTATCCCGATGTCACCGATAGGACAGCCTTTTGACCATGTCACAGCTGAAAAGTTTCTTGAAGAAGGCAGAGTAGTCATATTTGCCGGCGGAACCGGACATCCATTTTTCACAACAGACACAACTGCTGCGTTAAGAGCTCTTGAAATTGGCGCTGAAGCAGTGTTAAAAGCCACTAAAGTGGACGGTATATATTCAGCTGACCCAATGAAAGATCCTAAAGCTACTCGTTATGAAAAAATATCTTATGATGATGCTCTCTATCAAAACTTAAAGGTTATGGACTCTACAGCGTTTTCACTTTGCAGAGATAACAATATGCCAATTATAGTTTTCAATTTTTCAGACCCCCATAACCTGACTAAGGTTTTATGTGGGCATACAGATATAGCAACCGTTGTATCCAATTAATATTTTTTTATCTAGATCCAGGTGATTTGGATCTAGATAAAAAATCAATAAATGTTGTTGTTTTATCCAGCTATAAAAGAGACTTTTTATGAAGTACTTCCTACTTCTTATTTTTTTATACTACTAACTTTCAAACCATCCTCTTACGCACAGAATCAGACATTAAAAAATAACTATTCACCACCTTCAGACAATCCCAGTGAAGTGGGTAAAATTACCCTTCCAGCAAGTTACATGTTTAAATCTGTAAAAGTTGGAAATAGTGTTAGGTTGGTGGTGCCGAAAAAACCTCCGAAGATTACAATGTTATGTTAGCTTAAGACTAACTCAGGTTATAATATCTATTCAAAACTTATTAATTCTTCTGGTCCAGTGTTGCCTTAGATGTTTTTTTAAAGAACAGAACTAAGAATATAATCAGTGCAACAATTATACATGAGAGGAATTCGAGTACTAGAGATTTTGCGAGTAAATGTATTATCATTCCCATAAACAATGTTCCTGATATACTTCCTATCCCACCTAGTATTATTACTAATCCTGAAATTTTACCTTGATCTTTATCACTAAAAGTAACCAATAAAGACGAAATTAATACAGGGTAAACAGGCCCTATAAAAAAACCAAGCATTGGCAATATAACCACAGTATAAGGAATATTCGACCAGCTGATAACTAATGCAGCAGGAGTGATTTCATCAAAGAAACCTAGTACAAATGTTATAATGAAAGATATTATGACAAATATTATAATTAATTTATTTCCATCATATAATCGAACAGCATAACTGTAAAAAAGTCTTCCCAGTGCTATTGAGACACTAAAGATTCCTGCAAGTAAAATACTTTTGTTAATATCTATATGGAATATTAGATGGTTATATGTAGGAAGCCAATCATTAACACCTTTCTCTAAAATTATATATGCAATTAGAGTTAAGGCAAAGAATATTATTATTGGAAATTTAAAAAACATATACATTCGAACATTTGTTTTACTTTTTTCTCCTGGTAACTCTAGATTTTCTTCTTTATATTCAGGAATATTAATCATAAAAGTTACGAATATTAATAGAATAGCAGCAGTAGTAATAAAAAAATAAGCATAATGCCAGTTACCAAAATAAGACGACAGGCTAAATAATAAAAAACTAAATAAAACACCAAGCATATATATTCCTTCCAATAAGGAGATAAAGCTCATATGTGATTTTTTGTTATCGAATACAAGTTTGATAGCTGAAAAAAGTGCTGTTTTGCATAATGTATAACCCAAACCTAGAGTTAAGAAGAAGACACATGAGGTAAAAACATTAGTTCTCATCAGCATTAAAAGACTCGCAATAAGAACAGCAAAAAGGCTAATATTTATTGATCTCTTGTACCCAATTTTAACAACATATGGTGAGATAAAGAATCCAGCCAAAATACATGCAGCATATCTTGATATGGGAAAGAGCGATCCTGCTCTGACAGAAATATCCGTTTCTCTTAGAATATTAATAATAACACTTCCAGTGCTTCCCGTAAGAACAGCAAAAAAACAAAATAAGCCAAGCATATAAATTTTGATTATTGTACTACTTTTTGTTTCCTCCATAATAATAAAAAAATCCCCTCTGTTGTTTTTTGAATACTAGTAATAATAAACGTCATTATAGGGTAAAGAAAGAAGCTTAGCAAGAGAATTTAGAGTCATTTCTGATTATATTTTTGATTATCAAGCAGTTATATTTAAACAAGAGATTCTTTAACTTTTAGTGTATATTCTTAAACACTGTTAAAATACTTAGTTATTTAAAAAACAACTCTCTTCACCACTAAAATCTAATGCAACTTTTTTGATAACATTGATTTTATTGTTAACACCTAGTGTTTGCGCCAAAAGAACTCAAGGTTTTAATATTAACACTAAATAGGAATAGGTTTAAACTTTCTCTACACACAGAACAAACAGCATGTGTATTGTAAAAACTAGCTATTCATGAATTCATTATAGTCATCTTTGGTGTTAATGTTTATATACCTGTCAGATTCAGTATCCATTTTTATATACTTAGTCTCAATTCTGTCAAACAAAGCCCTAATACGACGTTCAGTTGAGTTGTATAAAATATTCCTAATATGGGT
>CAZVCD010000303.1:0-3306 GCA_964625675.1 uncultured Victivallales bacterium
ATCATGTATTTAGGAATTCTATGGCGATTTACTACGGAATGTTTAGTTTTACCCATCAATAGAGTAGCTTAACGTCTGAAATGTATAAAAACTAATTCCTACAGGAAGTACTATACTAAGCAGTGCAGGGTCAGTTATAGGCTGTCCAATAAAAGTAAAAGCCTTGGCAAAACTGTCCGAGAAAAAATCAAAATACTTAAATAAACCTAAAAAGCCGATATTTAAGGTAATACTCAGTAGTAATAACAGGTTCCTGTATTTTTTATTTCCTGTACGTCCAAGTTCTATTCCTACAAAAAAATCAATCAGGGAACTAAATGCTATTAAAAATAAGAAACGCCAGTCCCACCACCCATAAAAAAAATAGCTAGCAACAAGTAAAAGTATATTTTGAATTTTTAGATTTCTGTTTGTAACAAACCAGTAGAGAATAAAAACTATAGGCAGAAACACTGCAAATTCCACAGAATTAAAAAGCATAATTAACAACTATTGATTGATTAAAATTAATATTTATAGAAAAGAATTTTAATTAACCATTCTAACTAGAATATTGTATAAAGGTATTTTTTAATCCGTTCTACACCTTTTACCTGAGGAGGCATACATTTAATTAGTATGGGAAAATCAGAGACAAAGAATTAATAATTTTATATTAAAACAGCAATAATACAATTTTTTAAACAAAATAACTTATTTTTAGTTTGTTTCACATATGCTCTCTTATGCGACATCACAGCTAATTCAGCTATAGTAGGTTAAAATATAGTTAAGTTCTAACAAAAGGGCGAGTTGTCACTTCACAGCAGCTACGCTACTTAATGGCCCAAAGGGTAGGGGAATAAACCCTCACTGATTCAACTACACTCCATGAAAATAAATATTATGTAACTCTATATTTAGAGTTTATTTGTGCTATATTGTTTTGGTATGTAGCTGGCTTTACGGGAATAAAATCTTTTATATAGATAGTGAATTCTTTCACCAAATTTTATAATTTATACTGTCTTGTATTAGTACTTTCTGAATAATTTCATGTAGCATGTTAGGTGTTATTTATAGTACAGATACAAGCTAAAGTGAGATTAGATTTGAGCTGTAACACTAAAATATATTGTTAAGAATTTAAGTATAGATAAATGAGGTATAAAATGAGAAAATATGTTTGTTCTGTATGTGGATATGTTTTTGATGAAGAGATGGGTGTTCAGGAAGCAGGCATTGAACCTGGAACAAAATGGGAAGATATTCCAGATAGTTTTGTCTGTCCATTGTGTGGAGCACCTAAATCTGCTTTTGGTCTTCAAGAAAAAAAGGCAGAGACTAAAGTTGTAACACCTAAAAAGTCGATTCAAAAAGAAGAAAATTCAACCAAGCTATCAAATGCTGAGCTATCAATAGTTTTCTCTAATTTGGCTAAAGGGTGTGGAAAGCAGTATAAATACGAAGAAAACAAGATGTTTCTTGAGCTTGCAGATTATTTTAAAGATAATTCCACTAGTAAAAAAGGTTCATTGATAGATCTAATGAATCTAATAGATCAAAATATTAAGACAGATTATAGTCAAGGAATAGAAGTTGCTAAAGAAGAGAAAGATCGTGGTGCACTAAGGGCATTAATTTGGGGTGAAAAAGTTACTATAATACTACAATCTTTACTGGAACGTTATAAAAGAGATGGTTCAAAATTTTTAGAAACTACTAAAATATTTGTTTGTCAAATATGTGGATTTATTTATGTAGGAAATGAAACACCAAATATTTGTCCAATATGTAAAGTTCCAAAAGAAAAAATACATGAAGTGTTATAGGAGAAAATGATAATGAGAAAATTTTATGCAGTTAGAAATATACAATTATGCACCAAAGACTGCCTTTGCTTATATGTATGTCCTACTGGAGCTACAAATACTGAAACTGGACAAGTAGATGCAGATAAATGTATTGGATGTAGCTTGTGCGTTAATGCATGTCCTTCACATGCTTTATCATTAGTTCCTTATGATTTCCCTGAACAGCAGAAAAAAAAGGATAATGTAAAAATTATAGTGCAAAAAGTTGCAAAATCTAAAATTAAAACGATGCAAATATTAGATCACCTTCAATATATGACTAGTGATAAGTTTGATAAGAGATTACTAAAAGCATTAGCTTTGTCTAATAAGGTGATGGCAGAAGACCTTACTAGGGAAGCAAGTTTTTTATTGCCACAAGGTAAGTATTCAATTGAATTATTAGAAAAGTTATCTAAAGAACAATTAGAAACATTACCCCATGAGACAATATCCAAATTATTAGTAATGTTAAATAACAATAAACTTAAGGATGAAAATACAGATATGGAATTAAAAGGATCAAAGACAGAAAAAAACCTAATGGAAGCTTTTGCTGGTGAATCTCAGGCTAGGAATAAGTATACTTATTTTGCTTCTGTTGCAAAAAAAGAAGGTTATGAGCAAATTGCTGCCATTTTTGAACAAACTGCTGGTAATGAAAAAGAGCATGCCAAGTTATGGTTTAAGGCTCTTAATGAGTTAAGTGATACCAAGACTAATCTGAAACATGCTGCTGAGGGTGAAAACTATGAATGGACAAATATGTATGAACGCTTCGCTAAAGATGCAGCGGAAGAAGGTTTTTCAAAGTTAGCAATACAATTTAGAATGGTTGGAGCTATTGAAAAACATCATGAAGAAAGATATTTAGCTCTACTAAAAAACTTAGACATGCAAGCTGTATTTGCTAAATCTGAGGAAACAATGTGGGAATGTAGAAATTGTGGACATTTAGTAAGTGGGAAAAAAGCGCCTGGAATTTGTCCTGTTTGTGAACATCCACAAAGTTACTTTGAAGTAAGAAAAGAAAATTATTAATTATTATAGGTTTTCACTGAACAGATTATGTTGTTAATAGAAACTATCTACAAAAGTTAGCGTATTGGGTTATTACCACATTACTGCTGCTACTTGAGGAAGACCTTTATTTGAATTTATGTGCTTGATTTGATTTTCTTCTTAAAAAAATTAAAATTAGAATTTTGGGTAAAACTAAACATTCCGTAGTAAATCGCCATAGAAATGAATTAAGATTATAAGATTTTAGCCTCAAATATGTCTAATTAATTAGTTTTCACCACTCCCCGTTTTTATGGTTCGAAATGCCCCTAATTTTTGGAAGTGATTTTAATGCTATTTTGTGGCTAAAAATATGAAATCCTGTGGTGGTTTACTACGGAATGTTTAGTTTTACCCAAACTTTAATGCTACAGTTTGGAAGCGATTACAAAGAGGTTAAGCACTTTAAAGC
>CAZVCD010000304.1:0-3287 GCA_964625675.1 uncultured Victivallales bacterium
TAATAGGTCGTTTAAGATAAATCATGCTTTTGTATTTTTACTTCTGTTTGAAGCCACTATTATTTTGATTGTTACCAAATCCCTGCATTATTAAATAAAAAATCAGCACGGTTCTATATTACGTTATCAGTTGACAACCTATAACTGTATAAGTATAGTTATAGAAGTATAAAATTATAAATATGGAAAATAAATGTTCCACTCTTCAAACATCATACCAGCAGTGAAAAGAAATTATCCTGTGTTTTTCCGCTGCAGTGCAGTAAAATTATTTTCTGTTATTTTATTGTTTACGTTTTTGTTTTTATCTACATCATGCGGTAAGTCCGGCACAGATGGAGCTCATCCTTTATTTATTAAAGCACAGACCTGCTTTGAAAAGGGTGATTATATTAATGCTCTTAAGCTTTATAAAAAATATTTAAAAATAAATCCTGACTCCGTAAAAGCTAACTACCAGTTAGCTGTAATTTATCAGGAACAGTGTGAGTATATTCAAGCCATATATTATTATGAAAAATATCTTGCACTGGAACCAAACTCCAGTGATAAAATAATAATAGAAAAATGGATTAGTTCCTCTAAAGAACAATTGTTTAAAGAACTAGAAAAAAAGTATACTAATACCGGAGAGAAACTATCTGAAGAAAAAAAATCTACGAATTACAATAATGATCATAAGAAAAATCTGGAAAAAGAATTAAGCCGACTAAAAATGAAAAATGAAAAAATGCGTGATTTTATTTTACGTCACAAAGACACTATTTCTTCTGAAGATGTACAAAAAACAGCAAAGAGAGATGATCCTCTTAGAGGCACACATAAAAATAACAAAGAACAAATTTATACTGTAAAATCCGGAGACACCCTCTACGAAATATCTAAAATTTTCTATGGAACACCTAAGTATTATAAATTTCTCTTGGAAACAAATAAGAAAAGATTGAATTTTTCAACAAAACTAATGCCTGGAGATAAACTAGTCATACCTCCAAAACCAGGAAATCAGTGATGTGGAAAGCAGAATTCTAAATACAACTCACAGTTAATTAGTGAAAACATAGCTGACTTTGTTGTTTTTAAAGACTATATGTGTAGTTTTTAGCTTGTTATCTAGAAAATATATCCAAGTGACTTTTGTACCTTTAGGCGTCATATTCAGAGGAGGAGGGCCTAAGGAGAGCAGGACTTCATCTCTGGTCATACCTACTTCTATTTTTCCCTGTTTAAGTTTATTAATTATGTCCTCTGACAATTTTTCGACTTTAGTATTCGGATTGATAGTTGTGAAAAACTGATGAAACAATACAATATTGGATAATAGCGAAATATTGGGGTCATTTGTTATTTTACATTTTATTTTGCTTTCAACTGTCTCAAAAATCACATAGTCAGGATAAGCTTCGATAAATTTTATTTCAGTACCAAAAGGGATTATCTTTCCCATCTGATAGTTAAAGAAACTGATAGCCATCGGATTTTCATACCAAATATCATGTGCTAAATAAGCCTTCTTGTGCAGTGGAAAATTTAACCCGAACTGGTCGTATATATGTTGTACATTAGAAGGAGTTGTTGGGAAGTAGCAACCTGAAATAGACATTAATAATGTAAAAATAAATAAAAGATAGACCAGTTTGCTTTTATAGAGCTTTCTATAAATATTTTTTTGCATAAAGAGGAATCCACTGTTTAATTGTTCTTGTTTCAAGATAAATCTTCCCAGTTATTCAACGGGACTTATGTTTTTATCTTTTTATTTTATTACGTTGACTAATGTTGTTGGCTATGAGTAAGCTAAAAAGCAAATTCCTATACACTACATGTAGAAATTAACAGGTTAGCTTGCTAATTTCGTATCTTTTAATATAGGGATATAAATACTGTATATCAGTAAGGCAAAAGTTAAAAGGCAAAATACAATATTATAGGTTATTGTATCAATCACCAAGACATGTCCCTACCAGACGTGCACTTTTAATCCAAGAATGATCCAGTGGAACTGTTTTCCTTTTTCCTATAACGTCTGCTAACGGCACAGCTCTTGTTTCATCTTTATAGTCTGCAACCATAACGCCATAATGTTCTTTGTTAATTAAAGAAGCACATGCTGTTCCAAGTTTTGTTGCGAGTATCCTATCTCCTGCCGACGGAGTTCCTCCCCGTTGCAGATGCCCCAAAATGGTTACTCTGCTTTCAATACTACATAACTGCTGCAATTTTTCAGCTATAGCCATAGTATGATTAGACTGTTCCTTGTTTAATCTTTTAAGTTTTTCTACAACTTTTTTCTTTTCAGCGCCATTTTTTACGTGTTTTTTTATTTCTTCAAGCTCTTTAAGTGTTTTTGCCACCAAAATAGACATTGCACCTTCTGATACAGCTACAATACTAAAATGTTTTCCGCTTTTACTGCGAGCACATATAGCATTCGCTATTTTATTAACATCATAGGGTATTTCCGGTATGAGAATAACATCGGCACCTCCGGCAATGCCCGCACCAAGTGCTAACCAGCCAGCATTATGCCCCATTATTTCCACAACTAAAATACGATGATGACTGTGTGCTGTACTATGAAGACGGTCAATAGCTTCGGTTGCAATTCCAAGTGCTGTATCAAAGCCAAAAGTCCTATCGGTCATTGCTACATCATTATCAATTGTCTTAGGTAGTGTAATAATATTTAATCCCTGCTGCATAAGGCGAAACGCATTTTTCTGTGTGCCTCCCCCGCCTAAACATACAAGTGCATCCAAATGATTTTTATGATAATTTTCAACGATAACATCGGTCATATCCATTACTTTGTGACCAACAACCATCTTGTGCGGTTTATCCCGACTTGTGCCTAAAATAGTACCTCCGACTGTTAATATTCCGGATAAAACAGAACCGTTGAGACGAATGGTTCTATTTTCCATTAGCCCCCTAAATCCGTCTTTAAATCCGACGATTTCCATATCATATGCTTCAATTCCGGCTTTTCCAACACCTCTAATTGCTGCATTTAATCCCGGACTGTCTCCACCGGCGGTTAATATTCCTATGTACTGGGGCATGATTCAAACTCGCATTCTTTAATAGGTTTGTGTCTTTACATATATGGTTAACATGCTAATAGTCAGACGCTCTAACTGTAACAACAATTATAGGGAAAAATATTATAAAATCCAGCATCTATTTCAGAATAGTTTAGCTTTTCAAATATCATGCATAGCTTTTCTATAGAAATAATATCAAAAAACCTTGAAATAATTCTTTTTATACATCATTTTTAAGCTGAC
>CAZVCD010000305.1:0-3250 GCA_964625675.1 uncultured Victivallales bacterium
AGGGGTTTGGAGTTATTTTTGCAGAGATGCAGCTCAGTAAAAATAAAACAAAGGGCTGCATTCCCTATGTGTTAGGGATTGATGCCGGATGGCAGAGACGATACGGCTCTGTGTTTACACGAAAGCCCGTCCCGGAAGGGAACGCCATAAAATAGTATTATAAGTAAAAAGCTTCATTTTTGAGGGTATCAGAGTATGGCAACTATATGAAATGTTGTTTAGAATTGATCTATGAAAGCAGTTTTTTCCATTAAAGTGGAAAAACGATAAATTTCCCACTTTTTAGGTGGTGGGAGTAAAAAAGAAAAACTCCCTCGATCGAGGGAGAAAAAAATCTTTTAGAATATTTCCGCCCCCTAATTAAACAAAATTAATTGTTAAATGCTTATTTAAAGCATGAGCATATTTTTCAAGTGTAGAAAGCTTAATGTCTTCTGCGTGGTTTTCTATTCTTGAAATTGCTGTTTTATTTGTATGTAGTTTGTTTGCAATATCAATTTGAGTTAACCCAGCTTTTTTTCTTTCCATTTTAAGCGTTACACCAACTTTAAATTCCTCGTATCCCTTATCAAAATTTTCTGCAATGTAAGGACTTCTTTTTTTCAGTTTCTCTATTGTTTTATCTAAATCATCCATTTTTCTTTTTCCTTTCAAAATATTCCTTTTTTCTTTGTTCTGACATAACAATTTCCCGTCTCGGGGTCTTCTGTGTTTTTTTCCTGAACCCATTTGTAACAATTATTAAGTTTTGACCATCAAAAAAGCATAATAATCTAAAAGCATTTCTGCCTACTTTTGCCCTAATCTCCCATATATCGGCTGTTAGTTTTTTCAAATATTCTGTTGGAATATTTGAAATATGCTCCGCCTCTCTTACTATGTTCAAAACCCATGTTATTTTCATGGCAAACTTATCATCTAAAGAAAGAATAAATTTTTCTACAGGCTTTGAACCGTTTGTTTTTCTATAATAATTAATTTTTCTCATAATATAAGTTAACCTGTGTGTAAACATTTTTCAAGTTTATATTTTTATATTCAGCGATATATATTTCACCTTTACTTGTAGTAATTACTTTTTCTGCTTGTTTCAGTAAGCCCCTTTTTGGGGCTTATTATTAAGCGACTTTTTGTTCTATTTCAAAACTTATTTTGTCAAGTTTTAGTGTTTCAAAAGCTTTTTTAATTGCTTTTGATACGGTTTGTATTGAATTTTTTAATTCTTTCCCACTATTTCCCCATGTTTTAATGTATAATTCTGATTTATTTTCTATTCCGAAATAAGAAGATACAGCAAAGCTGAAAGCTTCTGCCTGTCCTTCTCTCAATCCTCTTTCAAGCTCTTTTGTTTCAACATCTCCGTTCAAAACAAGCTCAGAATGCATTATACTGTGTCCAATCTCATGAAAAAGTGTTGATATTTTCATTGCTGTTGTTCTTTCAGGATTAGAATTTATTACAATGCTTTTCCCTATATAATCGCAATATCCGCCAAGTGCTGAATTAGACATTAACTCTTCTGTAATTTTAATATTAAAAGATTTTTCAATATTGCTTTTAAGTTCATAATAAACACTATCTGAAATTTCTAAATTTTTATTTCTATATTCAAGTTCTTTATAAGCTCCGATTTTTTTAGCCGTAGTCTGGTTTACATCAAAAACATTACCTAAATTAAATGTTAAGCCTTTAATAATATTACCTTTTTCATCCAGCATAGGAATTCTTTTATTATTTGTATCGAGTATAAAACAACCCTTGTTGTCTGTTTCATATTTTGTGTATTTAATAGGCACAAAAACTTTAAATCCTTTTGACCCTTTTTTTACGCTCACTTTTTCCCCTTTGTCGTTTTTCTGTTTCTTCCAGAAATCAAAACTCCCTACTTTTTCCAGTCTTGTATTTCTTGCATTAGCCTGCTGGTGTAGTATAAACTGATTATAAAAACTGTAGCTATGAAATTTAGATTGGAATTTTAAAAACTCTTTTATTTCGTTTTCTGTTTCAGGACTGTCTAATCTTTCGGCAAGTAATTCGAGTTTATCGTCTAATTCTTTAAAAACTTCTTTAGAATTTATCCTTGGGCTAGTCGGTGTTTTCATCTTTTTGTCTGTTTCTTTGTTATTTTTTGATTGTGCAGCTGTGTTATTCATATTCTTTTTCCTTTTTTTTAGAGTTAATCCCTGTTCTGAGCCGTTTGTTTTCGCCTTTAAGCCGGGCTGTGAGCGATTTAGCCGGTTAAGCAAAAAAGAGAAGATTTAAAAGACAAACGCACCGGAGGCGTGGCTTGTCTTAGTTTCCGAAGGAAAAATCAAGCTTTTTCTGCCAGGCTTACGATCAGGACGTGCAGGCACAAACAAATGGATTTGAACAGGTCGTTTGACGAATAGAAGGGAATACTGAAAATGATACAGCGGAGCCAAAAAATAATGAAGAGAAAAACAGACTGTATTAGGGGTGTAGGGGAAATAACTCCCCTTCCCTACGAGTGAAGCGAGCTTTTCCGGGATGGGAAAAATTGGAGCGAAGATATTAACGGATATATGGCTGCTGTGCGCAGCAGGGAAATTCCGTTAATATTGAAGCGGAAAATGTTTTAGGGTTGGGTTGCAGGGGTTTTATGTAATTTTGCTGAGTTGAAGCTCGGCAAAAAGTGAAGAAAAGGGCTGCATTGGCAATACTCCCTCAAACGAGGGAGTGCATTATCCGCCTATCTATAAATCACTGTTTTTAATAGTGTAATCATCAAAAAACAGACTGCTTTCTATCTTCTGAGAATCATAAAAACTCTTATTATACTGTTCCTCGTCAAAGTCCCCGTAAATCTCTAACTCGTCATATCTAAAATGTTTATTTTTATTGTGATGATAAAAATTAATAAAACTTTTTATCTGCTTTAAATAATTTCTCTTGCTTAAATAACTGTTGACTTGATGCTGACTGTAATATCCTGTTCCTACATTAATTCCACAGCATCCAAGCTGAGTTAAACAGCAAATATCGCTGAAACTTCCTTTGTTTATTTTAAAATTTCTGCCGACTGTATCTGTCCACTTCTCGGAGTATTCATAATCATACAAAACCGCCCCTGTTCCCTGTCTGTCAAATTCAAAAATCCAGTTGTACTGTTTTTCTGAAACAAAATCCACAGCCGTTGACGCTCCTTTTTCTTCGTTCGTAGTTAAAAGTATGTCAAATTTAATATTTTTATCATACATAGGAAGAAAATACAGCAGTGTAAAAATACCTG
>CAZVCD010000306.1:0-3240 GCA_964625675.1 uncultured Victivallales bacterium
CGGGCCGGTTAACTAATAAGCCAAATTGTTCAGCAGATGATTTCAGCTCATCAACTCTAACTTTTAGTTTTACTTTTTGTTCATTTGGTACTTTTAATTCTGAGATTTCAGCATCGAAATAATCACAGAAAGCAAAAATTTTACTAACGAGCCTATCTCCTTCAGTCGTATTATTTTTCAAAGCTTTCAGAAGGTCTAGGTTTATTTGTTTACCATAACCTTCAACATTATCGCCTGATAATGCACCAGCAACGCTCAACAATACTCTTTCGTGAGCTTTCTCCTTAGTATTTGCATTTAAAAGAACATCAGCTAAGCATTCACGAAGTTTTTCAACTTCACTCTTTGCTTCAGCTATATTATCACTTGTTGCTGTCACACTAGAACCTGCCCGAACTAATGGTGACGAGACAAACAAGGCATAAAAAATACTCAGTATAACTACTTTTTTCCAGTTTAATTTCAAAAAAAACTCAATTATTTTTGTTTTCATTGTTAAAATATTTAAAAATTATTTTTTTTAGTGCTGCAACTTGTTTAAATGATAAACTATTTTTTCTTTTAAACTGGTCTCTCAGGGAAAGGTAAAAAGCTTTATCATCAAAAACTCTTTTTCCTTTTTTAACTGGCTCATTCCAACTATCAAAATTATCAAAACTAGACAATAGTTTTACAATTTCAGGATTTTGTTCCGAACTCTTTTCGTTTCGTTTTTCTGCTGCCTGAACTTCTTCTGTTGAGATAGAAAGAAGCGATGCAAGTTCATCAAATTTATCAATCTCTTTTTTGTATCCGATTGCTATTCTAGCGAGAACTTTTCCCTGTTTTGGGGTAAGTGCTTTGTTTTCTTCAGCGCGTTTTTTTAATGATTCTACAAACTCTTTTTCGCTGAAAGCTGTCCCCGCCTCAGGGGTTGGAATATTAACATTGTCAAAATACTTGAGGATTTGAGTTAAAACCTGTGCTCCTTCCATATTTTCTTTCAAACGTTGTTCCCTCTCTTTTTCTTCTGATAAAATTAGAATTTTAAGTTCCGTAATATCATTAAGAAACAAATTTCTTTCAGCTATTTCATTTAGCTCACTAAGCTGATCAGAGTATTTGAGCGCCAACCTTAACAATGAAATCCATTGTTTTTCTGAAAGTTTCCCATTTTTTTCAAATTGCTTCTGTATAGAGCTGAAGAATTTTTTATCATCATATGTTCTTTCCCCGCGTTTTACCGGCGGAACCCAGTCTGCAACTTTTTCAATTAACTGCATAAGCTGAGTAACTTTCTCTTTTTCAGGAGCTGATTTATATTTTGCAGCATCCACCCAGCATGATAGTTCATCGTAAAATTTTTGTAACATTACTGTCCAGTGTTCCTGGCCTGTTTCGATGTCATCCAGTTTATTTTCCATTTCTGCAGTAAAGCCAATGTTGAAAAGCTCAGGCAATGAAGCAACTAGATAATCGTTAACTTTGAAACCCAAATCTTCCGGGAAAAGCTTTCCTTTGTCTTTATTTGCATATTTTCTTTTTTGTATTGTATTTACAATAGCAGCATAAGTTGAAGGTCTTCCTATTCCATTTGCCTCAAGTTCTTTAATTAAAGAAGGCTCTGAAAACCTTGAAGGAGGCTCCGTAAACTTCTGTTCTCGTTCTAATTTATCCAGAGAACTTTCATCACCTTTTTGCATTCTCTTGAGAAAATCCGGTCCAATTTCATTTTTCTCTGCCTGACCTTCGATTGTTTTATCGTCAGTTACTTTTGTATATCCAGGAAAATCCAGAACTGAAACTGTTGTTCTAAAAGTATATTTTGTATTTTTAGGCCTGATAACCGAATCAACACTGGTTCTTGTGTACTCAGCCGGTGACATCTGGCTGGCAACAAATCTTTTCCATATCAATTTATATAGGTTAGCCTGTTCTTTGTCCAGAAATTTTGCAGCATCTTCAGGTCTCAAATTTACATCTGTAGGCCTTATAGCTTCATGAGCTTCCTGAGCTGAAGATTTATTTTTAAATCTGTTAAATTGTAATGGAGCGTATTTCTGCCCGTAAGTTTCCATAATAAAATTACGACAATTCTGCTGTGCTTCGTTAGATATCGTAAATGAATCAGTTCTCATATAGGTAATTAATCCGCCAGTTTCACTTCCGCCCGAATCTATCCCCTCATATAACTGCTGCGCAACACGCATCGTTTTGTTTGCCGGAAATCTCAAATATGCTCCACCAGCCTGCTGAAGAGTACTTGTTATGAAAGGAGGAGGGGCATTTCTTTTTACTGGTTCAATCTTTACCAAATCTATATTAAAAGATTTTGACTCGTTTATTTCATTATATATATTATCAGCTGTTTCCTGATTTGGAACATCTGCTTTTTTGTTATCAATTTTTAAAAGTTTAGCTGTATAAAGGTTTTCTTTTTCATTCTTCCAAAGAAGATGCACCGTAAAGTTCCAATACTCTCTGGGAACAAAGTTCAGAATTTCTCTTTCTCTTTCACATACCATACGCAAAGCTACAGACTGTACTCTTCCCGCGCTTAAGCCGCGTTCAATCCTGGACCATAACAACGGACTTATCTGATAACCAACCAGGCGATCCAGTATTCTTCTTGCCTGCTGTGAGTCAACTAAATCTGAATCTATTTCACGCGGAGATTCGAATGCTCTATTAATGGCTGTTTTAGTAATTTCATGAAATTCTACTCTACTAAAATCGGCTTTCGTTTTTTTGGAAAGCACTTCTTTTAAGTGCCATGCAATAGCTTCTCCTTCTCTATCAGGGTCAGTTGCGAGATATATTTCACTCGCATTTTTTGCAGCAGCATTAAGAGCTTTCATTGTAGTGGATTTAGTTACAACATATCCCGGATCAAAATTATTTTTTACATCAACACCTAATGAGCGCTCAGGAAGGTCCCTAACATGCCCCATTGAAGCCATTAAATTGTAATCATTACCAAGTATTTTCCCGATCGTCCTGGCTTTTGCCGGGGACTCTACTATAACTAATTTATTTTCCATAAATATATAATACCCTCTTTAGAAACCTAATGATTTATGATGTCTTAGGCGATTAAAGCTTCAAATTTCATGTTGCATAATTTATTTTAAATCTTTGCCGTTGTCGATAACAATTACATTAAAGATTAAGGCTTTTTAGCATCTTCCTGATAAAATTTAACCAAGATTTAAACAAACACTAAAGATTTTATATATTACCTTTATTTCTCTTTTTGCAAAT
>CAZVCD010000307.1:0-3221 GCA_964625675.1 uncultured Victivallales bacterium
CCTTCGATATTTGTTCATCTGGATGAGTTTCCTTTGAACACATCGGGTAAGGTTGACAAAAAAGCCCTGCCTGATCCTGAATTTAAGGGCGATGAAGATAACTATGTAGAGCCATCAACAGATATAGAGAGACAGATTGCTGTTATCTGGCATGAAGTATTGGGTATAGAGAGAGTCGGCATAAGAGATGATTTTTTCAGGATAGGCGGTGATTCGATACTTAGCATGCAGCTTGTATCGAGAATGCGAAAGTCAGGATTAAATATCAGCATAAAGGATATATTTGAAAACAGGACTATAGAGAAGTTATCTATAATTTGCGGTGAATTTTCATCCATAATAGAGATAGCAGCAGAACACGGCATACTTGAAGGAGAGTTTGATCTGCTTCCTATCCAGGAATGGTTCTTTGACAGGCAACTGCCTGTTATTAATCACTGGAATCAGTCATTTTTGGTAAAGGTACCTGAACTTGAAACGGATAAGCTTCAAACTTTAATAAGTAAGCTTGTTTTTCATCATGATGCTTTAAGGTTATCCTTTAGTAAAGATATTCAAAAATATAACAACGAAATTGTTTTTCCCGAGCTTAAGTTTCTTGACAAAAGCAATATATCCGATGATAAACTTTCCGATATACTGACAGACTGGCAGAGTAACTTTGATATAGAAAAAGGCCCGTTATGGAGCATGGGGTATATCCACGGTTATGAAGATAAAAGTGCCCGTATATATTTTGCGGCGCATCATCTTATAATAGATGCGGTTTCATGGAGGATACTGACAGAGGATATACGGGCATTATATGACGGTGAAGGTTTACCTGATAAGACATCGAGTTACCGTCAGTGGGTGGGATCTGTAAGATCCTATGTCTCTTTCCATGAGAATGAAACGACCTACTGGGAGGCACTTATATCGGATCAGAAAGATTATTTGGAGTATTCTTCAGATAATGAATCTTTTACAGAATTAAGCTTCAGTAAGGATATTACATCTAAGCTTCTCAAAAAGAGCGCAGAAGCCTATCATACCGAAATCAACGATCTTCTTCTTACAGCTCTTGCATATGCTCTCAGAGACTGGCACGGAAACGGCAACAGCTATATCACACTTGAAGGACATGGCAGGGAGGATATAGAAGTTACTATAGATACGAGCCGTACAGTGGGCTGGTTTACGACTGCTTATCCTATAAAACTTGAATTAGGAGATGATATTGGAAATAGCATAAAAAGTATAAAGGAAAGCCTAAGGTATATACCGAACAAGGGTTTAGGTTACGGTGCTTTGAAATATTACGGAGTTTCAGAGCAGTTGAAGAGTCACAGACTTCCGGCGATCAGTTTTAATTATCTTGGTCAGTTTGACCGTTCTGAAGGAATCTGGCAGATAGTATCGGAGACATCTGGAATAAGCATGCACCCGGACAACAGGGATAAAAATGTAATAAACATCAACGGTTTTGTTTCAGACGGTAAGTTAAGCTTTGGAATAGGCAGCCACCTTTCGAAGACAGATACAGAGAAACTGTGCAAGAACTTCAAAAAGCACCTTACAGAAATAGTAGAAAACTGCATATCGAAAGAGAGACCTGAATATACAGTCAGTGATTTTGAAGGTCTTGCTATCAGTCAGGGGCTTCTGGACAGAATACAGAATAAATATGAAATTGGGTCGGTGTATGGTGCAAGCAGTCTTCAGCAGGGTTTTCTCTATCATGCATTGAGTAATCCTGAAGATGATGCCTATAGGGTACAGTTATTGTTTGATTACAATATTAATCTTGATGAGGATATCTATAGAAAGTCATGGGAATATGCGCTAAAGAAATACCCTTCATTGAGATTATGTTTTAACTGGGAAGAAGATCCTGTTCAGATCGTCTGTAATAATGTACCTTTAACATATAATTTCCATGATATAAGCACATCTGAAGACAACGATGCAGAGATAGAGAATATTCGCATAGAGGATAGGAGGAAAGGTTTTAATCTTGAGGTTCCTGAGCTTCTCCGGATCATATTGATAAAGCAGTCCGAAGAATTTTATACGGTGCTTATGAACAATCACCACAGCATACTTGATGGTTGGAGCATTCCGAATCTTCTCACTTATGTGCATGAAGTGTATTCCCGCCTCAAGTCATCAGAAAGCAGTATAGAGATAAAAGAGGATACAACATATTTAGATGCGCAGAGATACTGCATAAGGCATACTTCTGATACCGATATATACTGGAATGAAAAGATAAAGGAAGCTGAGACTGCAAATGACCTTAACAGTATGCTCAGCACAAAGACAGATCTTGATTCACTAAGGTCACTTTCCGATTTCCATGAAATGTCTATTACAATAGGTGAAGAAGATTATAAGAAGCTTAAGGGTATCGTGAAATCAGAGGGACTGACAGTAAATGTACTTGGACAGTTTGCCTGGCATAAGCTTATAAATATCTACACATCCGACACTCGTACTACTGTCGGTACAACGATTGCAGGAAGGAGTCTACCTGTGGAAGGGATGGGTGACAGTGTAGGGCTTTACATAAATACTTTACCGCTGATAATCAACTGGTATAATAAAAGCACAGTAGCAGAGCAGCTTCATCAGATACATAAAGGGATAACAGAGTTAAACAGTTACAGTTTTGCTTCATTATCCGGACTTCAAAGTGGCGGTAAGAGGCTGTTTCACAGTCTGTTTGTATTTGAGAACTATCCTGTAGACGAGAATGCATCGAATGACATGAAATTAAGTTTTCGAAAAGCTGTTGAGAAAGTTGATTATCCGATAAGCATAATTGCATATGAGCATTCGAATGAATTGCATATAGGCTTAAAATATTCTTCGAAAAACATGACATCTAACCAGGCAAATAGGCTGCTTGATCAGTTTAAGACACTTCTTAAAGATATCCCTGAAAATTTAAACACACCTCACAGCAGTTTATCTGTTTTAAGTTCTAAAGACTACCAAACTATCATCTACGACTGGAATGATACTTATGCTCCATATCCTAAAGACAAAACGATCCATCAACTGTTTGAGGAACAGGTAGAGAGAACGCCTGACAATGTGGCTGTTGTGTTTGAGGATAAGCAGCTTACCTATAAAGAACTTAATGAACGAACCAATCAGTTGGCTCATACTATACGCAAAGAATACAAAGACCACTGGAAAGATGAAGTCAGGGGCGATACGCTAATAGGGATTTATAT
>CAZVCD010000308.1:0-3221 GCA_964625675.1 uncultured Victivallales bacterium
CAAGGTAAAAAGTGGAATCGTTGGAAAAAATGGAGAAACAACAATGCGATACATTTCTGCTGGAATTGCAGCTGTAGTAACACCGTCACTCCAGAAAAGCAATAGTGCAGCACCGCCAAGAAAAACAAAAATGGGAGCACCCAGTACAACGGAAACAAGCAGTGCAGTAAATCCGATATAAACAACCTCAATCGGTGCTATCGGAAATATAATAGATAACACAATAACTAACGGCAAACTTAAAGCTATTATCAATTTCGGCCAGATACGTTTTTTAGCAAAGCAAAAAATATAACTAATGGCTATACCGGCAAATCCAATCGGCATTATAGATTCAGCAACCCAGCGTGGAATCCAGCCCCCCATAGCACTTGCAGCACCTGCATCAAAAAGACCAAACGGACCAAGCCAGTTAACTATAAAAGAAGGTAACATCTGTCCTGTTTCCACAGAAATCGCCGGAGCTTCTGCAACAATCAACTGGATACTGGCACCACATAATGACCAGCAAACAGAAGCCGCAATAAACGGCGACCAATAAACGGCAAAAACTCGCATAGGTTTTGGCAACCAATCCAGCGCACCTACAATACTAAGATGTTTTTTATCTCGTACAGCTAATATTGCTCCAAAGAGGCAAAGCCATAAGGTTAAATGCTGCAGATAGTCCGTTGCGCCGGATATACCAAAACCAAAAAACCTTCTCCCAATGAATTCCACACATGGAATCAGCGCCATTAACAACAACATCAACACTGCAATACTGTTACCAGCCCAGGTCAAAATACGATTCAAAAATTTTAAGAATGCAGTATACGCCATAGTTCAATAGTTCAAATACAATTAGGTATAAGGCTTAAGAGTTAAGAGTTAAGGGACTTAAAAAATATTTATTCATTTATTTAACGAGTGCAACTTCCTTTTTTTGTGCACGATATTCTTTAAGGGCAGCCTGAATACGATCAAATATATCCTTGGAAAACCGATGTCCTATAAAAACCGGCAAAGCATTATCTTTTATTAATTTCTGCCACTCAGCTACCGCCTTGGACGGAACAGGATTAACTTTTAGTCCATGTTTCTTCATTGCTTTAAGCGCATCTTCTTCAAGTTCTACAACCTGCCCCCAAAGTTTTGCATTTAATTTGGCCATACTTTTAGCCAAAGCCGGGCGAAGTTTTGCTGGCAGTTGCATCCATTTTTTCTTAGTAATTACTACCAGCGCAGGTAAAGGCTGCCAGCGCAATTCACACATATTGGGTGCCAAAGGATACCACTGAAATGCCAGTGATGCCTGAGGTGATGCTGCAAATGCACTAACCAAACCAGTTTGTAAACTTGGAAGTAAATCAGTAAGACTTAACGGTACCGGCTGAAATCCAGATTTTTTAAGCGCTTCAATATAAATCGGTTCTGACCCCCAAAAAAATAGTTTCTGCTTTTTTAAATCATCCGGCGTAATAATTGGTTTTTTTGAGAAAAAATGAACCCAACCGGCATTGTTCCAGCCAAGGATTTTAAATCCTTTCTTTAATATTTGTTCTTCGTAATACGGGCCTACTTTCTTTATAACATATTTCAGTTCATCGTTTGACTGTATGTTATTCGGAAAAGTTAGTGCAGTAATATCAGGATAAATATATGCCATTCCACCAGTTGTTATGGCTGCAGCGTGGAGTTGTCCTATACGCATTTTTCTAATCATATCAGGACCGTCACCGGCTACACCTCCAGGATAAATACGTACTTTGATTTTGCCGCCACTCAGATCACGCCATTCTTCTGCAGCCTCCTTGAGCGCATTGTACCATGGCGTCCCTTTGGGTGCCAATGTGGCCAGCTTGATAACTTGGGCATAAGTACTAATTCCGGATAAAATAAAAAATAAACAGAATACCCAAAATAGGACTTTAGTTCTCCATTTATTTAGGTATAAATAGTATTGTTTCTGGCATTTATTGCTCATTTTTATGCTCATCCTCCTCACAAACCACAAAAAGTTCCGGAATTTGTTCTTTTAGCCATAACGCCCTCTCATGGGCTATAGTATTAACCAACCTCCATTTTTTCACTTCATTTACATCCACAGCCAGCGCTTTGTCCAAAAGTTGTTTAAAAAGAGGTAAATCCTGTTGTTTAACAGCCACTGATTCAGCATAAACAACGTAGGGATAAGCTTTTTTACCATCAGTGCTTGCTATTGCCAATTTAAAGTGTTTTTCGGCTTCAGCCAAGTTGCCTCCGGACGCCTCAGGCCGTCCTCCTTCATAAGCAATAAAAAATTCGTGAACCGCTCCATTTCTATAACTCTCATCCAATTCAAGTACCCGCCGCATCATAGCCTCAGCCACAGGAAGTTCAGCCATAGTATTCATATCATTTTTATCAGCAGTAATAGCTCCGGCCCATCCTGCAGCAGCCCAATAAAGTGAAGGTACGTCTTTCAATGTTGTTCGCGCCAGTGTCTCGTCGGTATTACTTCGAACATTCTTGCTAAACCCCGGATGACGAAGTTCAAGAGCAGCTAAAGCATAATCGCGTCCACGTAAGCTTAAATTATGGGTGCGTTTCCATAGATGAAGGGATTTTTTGTAGTCAGAATTTTCCAGCATCTGGGCTTGTTGGGCCAGATGCCCATGAGCATACTGGATGTATCCGCTTGCTGTAGCCAAAAACAAGTCGGAATTTGCCGGATCTTGTGACATCATAACTTCCATCGCTTTAAGAGCAAATGGCATTGCATCCCAAATTAGCTCAGGATCATTGTCTGATGTTATCACAGTCATTGTAGCTTCTCCGGAGAGCGCTTTACCTACCTGTTTAACCGCGGTACGGCGTATAGATCCACACCCACTGCATATTAACAGAAGCATAATTACTGATAATAGAATGGAAGCAATAATCGAAAACTTATATGGTTTATTCAAGTTAAATTCCTCTTTCTATATCTTTTCGCAGGATAAACTGGTAAATTTATTTTATTTTTTAATAAGAACAAAGCTGTTTTATTTCAGCTAATTTAATAAAAAATATATGGTCTAAAGGTTAGCAAAAGCTAATATATCATTTAAATACTAATTATAACATGAAAGTGCTTTTTTAGCAAAGCTTTTCTACTATTCAGATAAAATTATTGCACAGTTTATCAACATGCCAAACACCTACTAATAAAAAGCCAAACTAAGGAAAAAGAATGAACTTAAATAAAAAACAGCTAGTAA
>CAZVCD010000309.1:0-3183 GCA_964625675.1 uncultured Victivallales bacterium
CTTAATTTTCTACAGCGTTTATGTGGTGTTGCAACAACTACTCTTAGATATGTTGAAGCTGTCGGTGACTCCAAGACTAAAATTCTTGATACTCGCAAAACAACGCCTGGCTGGAGAAGTTTAGAAAAATATGCTGTCGCAGCAGGTGGCGGAACCAATCATAGAGTAGGCCTTTACGACAGAGTAATGATAAAAGATAATCACCGCGAACTTGCAGGACTCGAGGGAGACGGCGGTCTCGCTCGTTCCATAAAACGCGCTAGAGAAACATTTCCTAATCTGGAAGTAGAAGCTGAAGCTGATAACCTGGATGAAGTAAAAGAAGCATCAGAAGCTGCAGCTGATTACATACTGCTCGACAATATGACAAATGAACAAATGAAAGAGGCAATTAAGATTAATAAAGGTCGCTCCAAACTTGAAGCCAGTGGCGGAATAACAATCGAAAGGATTCCTTCCATAGCTAAAATAGGGGTTGATTTTATTTCTGTTGGTGCGCTTACTCATTCGGTCAAAGCCATTGATATTTCTCTGGAAATGTAATAAGATTTGTTTTAAGTGTTAGGGTTTAAGTATTAAGTAAAGCTCAAGACCTAAAACCATGCTTCAAGGTAAAACCTTTTCTTGGAACACCAGCACAATTCCCCTCCTGGGGATAAAACGCCAAATTAGTTCCCCTCCTGGGAGGGGATAAAGGGGTGGGTTACTAGTTATTAAATGAAAAACAAAATCATCCCATATAATCCGAAATTAAAAAAATTTGCTAGAGAACTGCGCAAAAACATGACTCTTTCAGAAGTATTATTATGGAAGAAGCTTAAGCAAAAACAGATTTTAGGATATGATTTTGATAGACAGCGCCCTATTGACGAGTATATTGTAGATTTTTATTGCAAAGAACTTAATCTTGCAATTGAAATAGATGGAATAACTCATCATAATCGATTAGCTAAATTAAAGATAGAACAAGACAGAAAAAACTGGAATCTTTAGGTGTCCATTTTTTACGTTTTGATGATTTAACAGTAAAAAGAGATGTAACTTATGTTGCAAGTGTTATAGAAGAGTGGATTGTTAGCAATGAACCCACCCCTAACCCCTCCAAGGAGGGGAACTGATTTAGCGTCTCCCTCCAAGGAGGGGAACTGTTAAGTACCTGTCCCCTTCGAGTAGGGGGCTAAAGCTGGGTTATTTCTTGAAAGGTAAGTATAACAACAAAGACTAAGTTTCAATTTCTGCAAGGTTAAATGAACAAACTCCTCTCCCGAAGAGGGAGTACAGCCAAGCTCCCGTTTCTAGAGAGGAATACAGTAGAATTCCCCTCCTGGGGGTAAAACGCCAAATTAGTTCCCCTCCTGGGAGGGGATAAAGGGGTGGGTAAAATATGCATAATAACAGATTTTGTTTAAACAATAAAATTTTTAATTCAATTGAAAAACATATAGATTTTTCTGCACTCAATATAATTTATGTCGGGTTTAGCGGAGGAGCCGACAGCACTGCTTTGCTTGTTCTTCTTGAAGAAATATCTGCAAAATATAAATTTAAGCTAACTGCCGTACACTTTGAACACGGCCTTAGAGGCAAAGAAAGCATTAACGATGCCCTGTGGTGCAGCGACTTTTGTAAAAAACACAAAATAAATTATCTTGAGTTTCAACTCGATGTTAAAGGGTCTCTTTTGTCGGGAGAAGGAATCGAAGCCTGTGCACGAAGGCTGCGTTTTGAAAAATTAGCTTCAATTATTACTCTCGGCAAGGATGCTGTTGCTTTAGGACATCATAAAGATGACAAAATTGAAAATATGTTTCTCAGATTAATTAGAGGTTCTAATAGCTCTGGACTTACTTCTTTAAGACACTCCACTTTGCTCAAGGGAATTAAAATACTAAGGCCGCTGCTAGATTTATCAAAAAATGAAATTGAAACATTTTTAACAGAAAACAGTATTACCGACTGGAGAGTTGATAAAACAAATAATGAAAATCTGTATAGACGAAATATTATTCGAAATAAGATTTTACCAGAATTATATCACTCCATCACTGAGTCAAAAGCAGGAATTCTTCGGGCAGAAGAGGCATTAAAAGATGATGCTGAATATCTTGAACTGACATCTAAAGATATATATAAAGAACTCTTCAATTCAATAGCAGAATTTCCAAAAAACATTTCAGCTAAAACTTTATTAAATATGCATGCTGCAATTCGTGTCCGAGTGTTGCGCTACTGGTTGACAGATTTGCTGGGATTTGAATTTATCCCAAATCGCGACTTATTAAAACGTATTGATTCTGAATTAAAACGTCACTCTATTCCGGAATCAATCCTAATTCCCCTGTTTAAAGATACTTTTTTAAAACTTGATAAAGGTTCTTTATTTTTATTTGAGCCAACTAGCAAACCAGCTTTGCCCGCTGAGGCCTGGAACTGGAACATGAACCCTAAAATTCAGGTTGGAAGGTATTTCATTGAGGCTAAAATAGCTAAAAACATTCCTGCTAAAATGCAAAACAGTAATGACTGTGTTTATTTTGATTATTCACTTCTGCCTGATACACTGCATATTCGGCCATGGAAAGAGGGAGATAAGTTTATTCCCTTTGGAACGGACAAGTATATAAAGGTAAAAAGAGTTTTTAAAAATGAAAAAATAGCTCCAGACATTAGAAAACATATTCCACTGCTCTGCATGCCTGATAATACCATAATCTGGGTTGCCGGATTGAAACGTTCCAATTTTGCAGGCATTAGTAAATCAGACACTAAAATTGTGTTTTTTACTGTATACAAAAAAAAGTAAGTTGAAAAAAATCAAATCTGTTGTACTTTTTAGACTTTTACTACCATTCATTTGCGCGGGTGGCGGAATTGGCAGACGCGCTAGATTTAGGATCTAGTACTTAGGTGTGGGGGTTCGAGTCCCCCCCCGCGTACCATACACTCATTTGAGGCTAAAAAGCCTCGATTAGGTTATTTTACCCTTCTTTACTTTCTCTAACATTATTCAACTTTTCTAACTGTTTCAGGCGATATAGTACCACCATAATACCACCAAAGTTAACCCACACAAAATATATTTATAAGCATCTTCTGCACTTTGATCAAAAATACTCATAAAACAGGCTCAATTTTAGTATTTGGTAAATTGTAAATCTTCAGAGTAAAATATTCTTTATCCTT
>CAZVCD010000310.1:0-3167 GCA_964625675.1 uncultured Victivallales bacterium
GTAGATATAGTAACCTGACGGCCACCATGCATTTCAAATGTTACGCTTTGTTCTGACATATTTCTTTCCTCTTTTTATTCGGATTTTAAACAATTTAAAATCCTCATCAGTTAAATAACGAACAAACAAGAGAAAAGGTTTCAGCACACAACACATTCGCTGCAATATTCCCTATACCAGGTCATAATTGACTTAGTGGAATCGCGATATCAGCCTCTAAAAACTATTTAGAACCTGATATCGACAAGGATTCCACAACTATTTACCTGAAATTCCTATCTCTTATTCTCAAAAATCCTTTAATTTTATAGAAACTATAATTAAAGGATTCAGGAAACGGATTAAACCCGTTCCCATTTCACAATACAAAAAAAATTAGTGACGAATTTTCAATCCGCTAACAATTGACGCATAACTTTTACTATCTTCAATTTTAAGATAGTTAAGAAGTTTACGGCGTCTATTAACCTTAGCAAGCAAACCTTTACGAGTGCCATGGTCTTTTTTATGCTCTCTAAGATGTTCGGTCAAGTGCTTAATTTCAGCAGTTAATACAGCTACCTGTACTTCAGTTGACCCAGTATCGCCTTCTTTTTTTGCAAATTTCTTTATTACTTCTTGTTTCTGTTCCGAATTCATTAACATTCTTTCCTTAATTTAATACAATTATTATGTTAATATTATAAAACTACACAACTAGAGCCAAAAAACTTATAGGAATTTTTTGTTTTTGCAAGTCTTTTTTGTTTATTTATAAGCTAATTACGTCAATTAAGCCAATCACTTATTGATTTTAGCAAAAAATCAATAAGTTTATTCAATATAATAATTTATTAGGAATTAAGAATGAACAATAATTCAATATACTTAAGAGAACATGCTATATCCAGAACAAGTAGGGTTGTTATCAAAGTTGGTACCCGCCTTTTAACTGATACTTCAAAAATACCTATCTTGATGGAACAGATACATAAATTGAGGACAAAAGGATATAAGGTCATCCTTGTATCATCAGGTGCTGTAGGAATTGGAATGAAGGCTATTCAGCTACTCAAAAGGCCACAACAGCTATCAAAAATACAGGCACTTGCATCTGTTGGTCAAGGAAAGCTGATGTCTTTATATGAAGACGCTGCAAAAAAACATGGATTTCATGTTGGACAACTACTTCTTACATTAGGAGGAGTTCAGGAACGTGGACAACATCTAAACATGTTAAACTGCATAAATACTCTATTGGACATGGATATTCTCCCTATCATCAATGAGAATGACTCCGTTTCTGTGGATGAACTTACATTTGGTGATAATGACGTATTAGCTGCACTGGTAGCCGCTATGACCAGATGTCAAACTACAATCATTCTAACTACTGTTGACGGTCTTCATAACATTAACGATGGAGTTTTTGAAAACAGAATATCTGTTGTAGAAAAATTAACTACTAAAATTCGAAATCTAGCAAAAGGTACAGACGACAGCAACACTTCCATCGGCGGAATGAGCAGTAAGCTTAAAGCGGCAAATATTGCTACATCTGCCGGTGAATACCTTTGGATCGCAGATGGCCGTAATTTATCTATTCTGGAAAAAATATTTAATGCGGAAGATGTGGGTACCCTGTTTCTACCCTCTAAAAGCAAACAAATGTCATCTAAGAAAAGATGGCTTTCATTCTTTACAAAAACACGTGGTCAGCTTTTTGTTGATAATGGTGCATCAAACGCAATACTAAAAAACGGCCGCAGCCTTCTGCCATCAGGGATCAAGTCTATAAAAGGGGAATTTAAAAGAGGAGATGCGGTAGAAATAGTAAATTCGAATGATAGGATTATGGCAAAAGGACTAGTGAATTATAATACTTCAGAAGTTATTAAGATTTTAGGAGCCAATTCTGATAAGATACAATCTATTTTAGGATATCCTGGAGACCCCGAAGTTGTTCATAGAGATAACCTGGTCATAGAACTTAAAACTTAAGTTTAGGCTTCATATCTAATCATTTATTATGCCTGTTAAGTATTTCGATCAGCATCAGATAACTTGCTAGTAAAAATGCAATTGATCCCCATAAAGTAGAAAAAGACGCTCCCCAGAAATTAAGAGCTGAATTCCTAAGCAGAGGTGTATTGGTAATTAAACCGAATAGCCCACAAAGAAAAAAACCTACGGCTCCGATCAAATTCCAAAATCCAACCTGCCAGCCTATTTTTAAAACCGGAAAATTGAATATACCTAACTGAACTTCTCTCATAGCCATCCAGGAGGCAATAATAAAAAAAATAGCACCAATTACCTGCGGCATCCAGTAAATTGAATTTTGAAGAAAATATTTATCTGGTAAAATTCCAGGAATTGAAGTTATACACGCTGTAAAAAAGACCAACGCACCCAAAAGCTGTACTGTATTTAGCCACCAGCCCCAATCAGAGGTTTCACTCCCCCAAAACTTCCAATTACCAATAATTTCCCTAAACTTCATACGTAAAAATGTTACTTCTCTGTTTCCGGTTAAGGGTTTCATATAATAAAATAATCTTCTGTCATCTTTTTGATTGCGCTTAGGCAGAACGGATAAAGAATGTCCCAGCTTAATTGTTTTACTCTGATTTATAACCTCAAGAAATGCTGTATAACCTCCAAAAATAAAAATTAATCCTCCCGAAAAAGCAGTCCAGCCGGATAAAAAAGTTTGCAGCTGGGTATCTGATAAAGGCCAAACAGCCAACACTCCGTTAATAGTCCAAACTACACTTCCCCAGAAAAAAAACTGCGCGACCCACCAAGAAATATTCCACCATTCCCATCCCCAATAACGGATAGCATCTGTTGGAGCTTCTACGTTTGCCGGTGTTTCGTGCTTGTCAAGCGGAACAATCTTCGGATGCCTATTTTTACGATGATCCCTTGACCACCATTCAACTTTATACCCATATTTCTTACTATGAAAAATCTTATGATGAGGTTTAAATCTGCCAATAGAACATTTCTCTACACAATCATCAATTAAATGTTCTAATATTTTTACTGCCTTGCTCATTTCAAAACCTTAATCCTTGTACATAATGTTTTGCTGGGACATGTAACTATACCCAAAGTAAAATGATTTCCGTCAAGATAAATCTTGTTTTTGTCTTTTTATTTTGTTACGTTACTTAATATTGTTG
>CAZVCD010000311.1:0-3165 GCA_964625675.1 uncultured Victivallales bacterium
AGTTGTCAAAATATCTGCGGTTTGGAAGTTTTGTAAGGCTGTCATGCATAGCTAAGTGCTCTAGTTTATCGGTAGTTTCAACAAGCTGAAGCTGAGTTCTTTTAGCAATTAATGCTTCATAGAAAGTTCTGGACAGTTTCTCTATATTTTCCATATCCCTTTCACTATACCCACCATCTTTATTAGCAAGAAGAATTTCTCCTTTAGTTTTTCCGCCTGACTTTAAAGGAACCCCCATAAAAGATGTAATTTTTGGATGACCTGTTGGCACACCTATGCTATCCTGATGAGAATCTGGATCATTTACAATTATTGGTTTAGATGTTTTTAAAGGAATAAATTGAAAACCTCTAATTGTTATATTTTTTATAACTTTCACAGCTTTTGAATCAGGAATTTCACATTTCTTATAACCGGGGTCATCAATAGCGATAGTATCAAATCCCCCAATAGAATTCACTTCACCGATAACACCAAACTTGCTGTTGGTTATTTTTTTAGCTACTTCCAGGCAGGCTTTTGCCAGTTCTTCAACGCTTTCAGCTTTTCTTGCTTCGTCATATATTATGTTATCGGTTTCAATCAGACTGACATAATTCTGCAGTTCTTTTGTTCTTTCTTTCATATCAGTTTCCGCTCGTTTGCGGTCGGAGATGTCAATATGCGAACCCATCATGCGGACGACCTTTCCGCTATCATCCTTCTGCACTGCTGCCTGACACATTATACAGCGATATAAACCATCTTTGTGGCGGAAACGAAACTCAACTGAATAGTCAGGATATGGATTTTTTAAAAAAGCCTTAATTTTTATTAGCGTTGCATCAAGGTCATCTGGATGGACACGGTTTTCCCACTCTTTGTAGTTATTGCTGATTTCATTCTCCTCGTATCCGATTTGTCTTTTCCATTCAGGTGAATAAAAAACTTCGTTAGTACGAAGGTCCCAATCAAACAAGCCGACTTTACCGGCGTGAGTTGCAAGTTTTAACGTATCATTACTGTGTTTAATGGCTTCTTCCATCTTCATGCGTTCGGTAATGCGCCCTAATTGTTCAGCTAGGGCATATATGAGCAACCTTCCTTTCTTCAAGAAAGGTTTATCTTCTAAATAATTTATCTCGATATTACCTACAACAGTATTATGTACTACGATGTTTGAGGTTAGTTTCCAGTTGCTGCTGGCGTAATTTTCAGTTCTAAACTCTTTATCCTTGATGGTTATTCTGGCGCAGCAAATTTCTGGATATTGCCAGCTTGAAGGAAGGATTTCAGTAGTTTCCTGATACAGTTCATCCAACGTAATGCCTTTTCTCTCGACAATTTCAGACAATCCATAAAAAGCATTTAGCTCTTTAATTCGTTCCTTGCCATCAATCTCGAGCTGTTTCCGTTCGGTTACATCCATTCCATAAATATTGACATATTCTGAGGCAGGCAGAGGAACCAGAGTGTAAGAATAAACCTTATTTTTATGCTTGACCTCAAAATTTTTCTTAATAGAGCCTGTATCAACAGCTTCATGAAATATTTTATACCAGCCTGGAGGTATTTTCTTATCAATAGCTTCTTTGTCTTCAAAGAATATCAGTTTTGCTGCATCATTTGCAAAAAGAACTGTTTTGTCATTATTTACACGTAATACAGGATTAGGGTTTTCAGATGGAAATTTGAACAGCTGTATTATTGCTTGCTCCTCAGCCTGTTTACGTTCAGTGATGTCACGTGCGCTCACTACAAAACCCTGACTAATATTCTCTGAATTGGTATATGGGGAATAAATTACATCCATATACCTCTTCCCAAGTTTAGGAAAACTAATCCACTTTTGATAATGGACTTTTTCTCCATTGATACAACGATCAGCGTTTGGCTTTAAAACTTTTTTAAATATTTTTTCACCAAATATTTCAGATGCAGTACGTCCGATTATCTGTTCAGAAGTGCAATTAAAGGCACTAAGGTAAGAATCATTGATTGCAAGGTAAGTATTGTTATTATCCAGGAGTGACAGCATATCATTGGAATTGGATACTATATGGGAGTACTGACGTAGCATCTCATCAGCCTGTTTACGTTCGCTTATGTCAGTAATCGATACTAAAATCAAAGTATCGTTTTTAATGTTATCTTCTGTAACAATTCCATCTAGCTTTACCCATGAAGTGCAATCTCTCTTTCTAGGTTTTAATTCGCATGTCTGCATTTTTGAGGTTTTTTGACATTCAGTTCTAAAAAAAGAATATTTATCTATAAAGTCCATTGCAATTAAGGAAGAAAAAACCTTATTAACTAATTTTGTTTTATCTACCCCAAAAATTTTGCATGCTGTGAGGTTTGCATCTATAACTATCCCCCGATCATCAATCGTTAAGTTACCACAGGGTGAGGTGTTATATAATGTAAAATATTTTATTTTTGACTCTTCAAGCTCTTTGTTCTGAAGTTCAAGCTCAATCTGGTGGGCCTTCAGTTCCTCTATCTGTTCATTAGGATTTTTAAAAGTATCTGCAGAAATATCCTTTTTCTGTTCAGCATATTGTTTTACTGCTTTACTTCTTAATTCTGAATTATGTTTATTTTCGTTATTCATTTTGATAAGCTTTTCAGCCTCTTTTATTAAATTAATTATAATTGTTCAAACTCTCTGATCTTCTTTTTTGATTGTATCTGTTTGTATAGCATAGAAAAAACATATCCGACAGGGTCAAATCTGTTGACTTTTACCTGGCAGGATATGGATTGAGCACAATCCTTAAGCATAGGCAGTGAAACACAATCTCCAAAATTGTTTATTACTTCTTCTGCAACTTGTGATATTAAAGAATTTAATGCATTCATCATACCACCTCCTCCGATCAAGTCTCTTATATATTCATTTCAGGCTTGGCCTAAACGTTGTTACTCTCTAATTATCATAGAGCATAAAGTGTGCCATATATTTATAGGTATGACATTCTCATTGTTCCGGGCAGTCATAGGTTCCGTTAGGAGGAGGTCTTCTGTTGAAGGGAAATATTAATTGCATAAATGCAATGAACAAACTTATTGTAATGCATAAATGCAATATATATTCTGTGTGTTCTCTAACCAGGTATACACTGGTTTCAGGCAGTATAGCACCTGAATAAAACATGTTACTTATACTTTGGCATTAATATTGCT
>CAZVCD010000312.1:0-3161 GCA_964625675.1 uncultured Victivallales bacterium
TAAATAAAAAAGAGTGTAAATGTTACAATAAGAATAGTTCCCAGGTAAACATTTTTTTCAACTTTATTTTTCGCAATTTCTCTGTTAGTGGAATGTGCTTTATAATAAAAAACCATTTGTGACAGGGACTGACAGTAGTTCATAGAGAATACAAGTATTGGGAATACCGTTAATAGACCGCTGATTATTCCGAAAAAGGTTATGTCTCCAATATGTAAATTGCTAAAACTCCAATATGGTATGAGGTATAATGAAATTACCAAAATACAGATTATTAATGGATATATAATAATAGAGATTATTTTTAGCATTAGTTCTCTTTTGGCCATCATAATCAGTACAGGTATTATTAATACAATAAAAGAAAACCATGGTCTACTTGCTAAGTGTAAATCCGTTATTTTGTAGAGATTCAATGCGCCGGAAACTGTATGTGGTAGGCTGGTGGCGTAGGCTATAATTACGGTATAACAGCTTAGAAAATAAATAATAGTTGAAATAATCGCAAATTTCTGCTCAAGTTGTTTATTAAAAGCTTCTGTTATGTCGAGATTTTCTTTTTCATCAAGAACAAATTCTGTCAGGTTTCTTTCAGCATAGTAAATTATCGGAAATATTAAAATTGCAGCAATAGTTAATGGTACGATACCGCTTATTGAAGCCTGTAGCGGCAAAAACAAAACTCCGGCACCGATTGCTGTACCGAATAAAACAAGTATCCATTCCATATCGCGAAAATTAATTTTAGACATTGGAGTACTTTCTTTCTACGCTAATTTCAGAGAGATTTTTTTATTAAAAAATAACGGCATTGTGTTTTAAACACAATGCCGTTAGTTAATTAATTGTAATGATTAACTATTATTGACCGACAACAACTTTAACCTTATCGCCAGGCATAAATAGCAGCTCTCTATTATATAGTGCTACTTTATTGTTCTTAACTTTAGCTGCATCTTCTTTTGTTACGACTATATCATGTAGTTGAAGTTTTCCTGCATCTTCCAGAGCCTGAAATTCTTTTTGAGGTGTGACTCTTCTAACCATATTAGCAGGTTTAACGTAAACTTTTATTAAGCCTGTAGTTCCATCTTTTGGAGTTTGAGCCTTCTGTACAAAATATCCCTGTTCATCTTTGTCAAGACTGTCTACCGGAACGGCAAGCTGTTTGTTCTGTGCAGGGTTTGGACTGAAGTTAAGTACATAATCGAAATTATGTATTGGAACACCGTCTTTTGCATCAGGAGTCATACAGTAGTTATCAACTTCAAATATTATACCTTTGTCTGTATTGCGCGTTCTTGCGTTAAATACTCCCACCGGTTTATCATCTCTTACAGAATATATTGTAACAGGAGTTTGATTAGTAATATTTTCAGCTATTTCAGAATCAAGTTGTACCTGTATTCCCATAGGACTTATTTGAGAAAGCTGTAAAACATTATTTTCTCCAGCTAGAAGGCCGAACGGGCAGTATACTGTATTGATTATACAGTCAAATTGTGCCCTAAATAATATATATTCCAGCATGTCTTTTGCCATTAAGGCTGTGTTCTTGTCTGACAAAAGTGTTTGGTAGGCTGTTTTGTAAGTGTTCATGTCCGTGTCGTACGTTAGCTGAGATATAGCTTTAGTTTTTATAAGTGTTTCATCTCTGACAGTCTGTAATTCGGCATTTTTATAAACATACCCTTGCTCTTTAGCTGTTGCTATAGCATCTAAATACAAACTTCTTCTGTACTCTGCATTAACTTTTATAAGCAAGTCCCCTGGTCTTACTGTATCCCCTTTAGGATTTGTTATTGGCCCAAAAAGAATATCACCTGGCATTGGAGCGTACAGAACTTTACCCCTGTAGAAGTCATTCCAACCCCAGGAAAATTCATTTGTGACTAGTGGCACCACTGTACCAGTATATTCTTTGGCATATAAGCTGGTAATTGAACTTAATGATAAAACTGTTAGCAAAAACAGGATAATCTGATATTTATATTTAGTATAGGCAATTCTCATTTTTTCCTCCAAACTATTTTAGATATTTTACTCATTGATTGTTATTTTGACTTTATCTCCAGGCATAAACAAATATTTATTTTCTGCTAAGCAGACTTCAATATTATCTTCCAGGCCTGCAGGTAAATTGTCGTTAATAAGAACCAAGTCATATTGTGAGAGGTTTCCTGCACTATCTAATGCTATGTAGTCAATATGATTATTAATTCTTTTAATAAGTTGTCCAGGTTTTACTGGTACTTTTTTAGCTGTATAAGTAGCTGCCAGTCCTTTTCCTGATTGTACATCTTTATTGCCTACAAGCTGCCAGACATAGCTTCCTTTACTACTATCTTTGTCCTGGACAATACTTGTGCTTGGAACAGCCAGGGGTTTATCGGTACTCTCTGTTGTATATAACCTTAAAGCAGGTTGTGCATTATTTACTATAGGAGTATTGGGTTTTGTGGGAGTAGGTGAGATAAGATAGTTTTCAACAGTCAGCATTATACCGTCTTCTGTTATTTTTGTCATATTTAAGAGGATCCCGGTTGCTTTTTTATCTCCTCTTACAGGATATACTTTGACTGAATTATTAATCTTATTGAGTTTTTTTGCTATCGAATGATCAAGCTCAATTTTGACTCCCATCGGGTTAAGCGAACCTAGTTGAAGAACCGGAGGTTCGTTATTTAATAGAGCACCTGCCATGTATACTTTAGTGACAATTCCATCAAAATCAGCTCTTAGATGTATTAGATCATATAGGCATTGTGCGGTTATTAAACTCTCTTGTGCAGCCTGGAGTGCTTTTTTTGATTCAAAATAAGTAGATACATATGTATCGTAATTCTGCTTGGATATAACATTAGTATTTCTTCCAAGTTGGATAGCTCTTTTATAGTTTTTTGTAGTGTAAACTAGATTAGCTTTTGCTTCATTTATATTTGCTATCGCGGTTTCAACTTCCTGTTTGTGATAGTTACTTTTAAGTCTTATAAGCATGTCACCTTTTTTAATAATTTTTCCTTTTGAATCCAAGATTGGACCGTAAACAAATTGGCCCGGTCTGGTTGAATAAGTGATTATTCCCCTGTCTGTATCATTAAAGCCGTAACGTACAAGTGCGCTTAATATAGGTGTTACGGTTCCTGTAAAGGTGTTGTCTT
>CAZVCD010000313.1:0-3153 GCA_964625675.1 uncultured Victivallales bacterium
CAGAGAGCTTGTAAAAATAATACAGTAAAGATTCACTGTTAATAACTATCAAAAAAGAATCATTTAACAATTTTTTAATTTTTTTGAGCTCAAAAACATATTTTCCCAAAAAATAGGGGGTTTTCTCCCAGCCACTATTTAAGTCTCCCTGCTCCAAAAGCTGTATTGCACGCTTAGCGAATCTTTCCATAAATTTTTTAGATGGTTTGACTTTTCGCCCCAGCTTAAAGTAGTAACCTAAACAATCAAAACCTTTTGAAGTTTTACCCACGAAGCGTTTTTTCTGGACATGGACGCTAAGTTGCAATGAGTCGAGAGTTTCATGCATGAGCTTAACTGCTTTTTTAAATTTCCATCTTGTTTTAGCCAGTATGACAATGTCATCGACATAACGCAGATAAAAGATGTCACCTTTCTGATAGAGTTCATTCATAACAGAGTCAAGAGGAGATAGATAGACAGCTCCAAGTAATGTAGAAAGTGCACCACCTGCAACAATCCCTACACCTTTATTTGCCGTATCAGGCACAGTTATATATTCTCTAATAATACGCATGAGGTTAGAGTCAATATTTAACTTCTTCTACTTCCAAGATACATACAGTTTTTTCTTCCTATTACTATCTTCCTGAGAGCTCTTTCGGAAGTATTATTATTCATTTTTGTTTCTGAAAAGATCTATAGGTCTTATTTTTATATTGTCAGCAGTGCTTTTGAATTATTCATTACTGTTTAATAACACTTTTTGCTGTCGAATATAGTTTTGAACGCTCTTTTTTGATCATCATATTAATATCAATATCAGAGTATCCCATTTTAGATACAAGCTTTTTTAGCATTGTCTGTTCAGAAGGCTTAATTTTTCCGTCTGCAAGACACATCCGGATTAAGCATTTTAAAAACTCTTTAGCAGCTTCTGTCGTTTTCGGATGAGGAATATACAGGCCTTTTTCCTGTACAGTCTTAATAATCATTGACAGCTTCTGAGGCGATATGCCTTTTGATAAAGCCATTTTTTCCAAAAGTCTATGTTCTTTATCGTCAATAATTCCATCTGACAACATGATAGCGGCAGCACATGAAACAATGCTTTCATTATCAAACTTTGATAAAACAGGGACATCTTCAGCAAATCTTGGAGCATGCTGAAAAGCTTCATACTGTGATGCAAATTGAGGATATCCTGCAAAAGCCTGAATTTTTGTTAAAACCCATGCTATGCTGCCGTCATTTAAAGCAATACCGCAATATGCACAGTTACCGGAAGAATCTATAGATTCAGGCGAACCACAGCCGGCGCAATGAGTGCTGGTTAAGGTGTTTTTTGTAGAAGTCAATACATTTGACTTCCTTTCTAAAATATAATCCTGCGTAAAAATATGTGAAGCCCTGAAGTCAGGAGGAATAAATGAAGGAACTATAGCACCTTCTTTATGTCCTGCCCATTTTACTTTTATCCTTATCGTATCCATAGAGTCTTTATCGTTGCCTAATATAACCTCTACAATTTCTGTCGTTCCAATTGCTGCGTCTGCATAAAATTCGTGTTCTCCATTTTGTAAGGGAGTATAACGATTTTTATTTGTTGATAAAAATTCCTTATTTGCTAACTGTGAAATATATTTAGTATCAGCAAAAAATTGTGATGCTATATTGCGGTAGAATATTACAGAACATTTGTCCTCAATATGCTGAACATTAAAAGCTGGATCTTTGTCGCATAATTTATCCATTCCCATTATCATTTTTGAGGGCCTTATTCTCCATTCTGATGCTTGAGTAATTTCAGCGAGAACCCAGTCATATTCACCTGAATTGATAATTGCTTTGCAGGAAGGGCAGATAATTGAATCAGATAACTCCAGGGGGGTTCCACAATTAGGACAGCAACCTTCGACTAAGCCGGAGTCAGACAATGTTTTTGCGCCTGGACGACGTAGAAATGACCAGTATTCAGTAAATGGTTCAGCCTGCATAATATTGCCGGAAACCTGTTTGCCATTATCTGTTCGTTCAAAATAATCAATAGAAGAAGCTGTTATCATAATATGGACAGTATCAAAGTAATGATCAGACTCAACTGCTGAAAGCTGAGTATTAATAATGTTAATATTACTGACAACATTTTTAATGAGAGAATTATTCTGGATATCAAGCTGCAGTGAAAATCGTTCATAAATACCGTCAGAAACTAAATGACGCACTGAGCGCATATCCTGCTCTTCCCATGCTTTTTGAACTTTCATGAAAACTTTTTTTGATTTTTCTATCAATGGGAGCTCAGAAAAGTTAGGGTCTTTGTCTTTTATATAGTCTATATTTTTTTGAAAGGCTCTATCCTGTTGTGTTGAATATCCTTTTTTGATGGTTCTAGCCATGTGGCCTGACTTTGCTGACTTAGAGCTATAATATATAAATATAGCAACAATAATCAGCAGTGGGATACCAATTACCGGATAACGAAAGGCAAAATAAAGTAAGAAAAAAAGACCTCCTCCGCCATCTCCTCCTCCACTGCCTCCACCCCTAAAGCCGCCTCCGGAAAATCCTTCACCTCCGCCAGCTCTGGCAAACAAGGGATCAGCAAAAAAAAGTAGAAAAGAAGCAGATAAAAGCAGAAGTATGATTAACTTTGGAGAGTTAATGTAAACGTACTCTATCCTGGATAAAAGGGAACTAATCTGTTTTGTTATCGCAATATAAATACGTCTAAGTTTTTTTATCATAAATAAGCTTTTCTATATACCGAAGGTCTTTTGATTTCTGGTTAAAAAAATGGAGAAACAAGTTTTTTTGAATAAAAAAACCCTGCAGTAATAACAGGGTTATAAATATTCAAAATAGAAGAAGAATTAATTATATTTTAGAGGGATTCAGTTTATCAACTCTTTCTTTTAACTCTTTGCCGGGGCGGAATTTTACAACAGCGCGTTCCGGAATAATAACTTCATCTTTTGGTTTATTAGGATTACGTCCTTTGCGTTCTTTGCGAACTTTAACTTCAAAAACACCAAAATTTCTTAGTTCAATAGTTTTTGCGCAAGCCAGTTCATTTGCAATGTAATCTAACGTTTTCTGAACAACTGTTGCAACCTGATTTTGTGTTAAGTCAGCTTCATCAGCAATTCTAACAACCAAATCTCTCTTTGTCAT
>CAZVCD010000314.1:0-3134 GCA_964625675.1 uncultured Victivallales bacterium
TTAATATGGTAGGCATACAGGAAATTGCCTCTTATATTCCTGAAAAAAGGATATCGAATTACAGCAAGAAGGATAAATTCGGAATAAGTGATGAGTTTATCAAAGAAAAAATAGGCGTGGAATATGTTTCAGTTAAAAGCGAATCTGAAGAAACTTCCGACCTATGCGTAAAAGCATTTCATAACCTTCAGGGAAAAGTGTCAATAAACAAAGATGAGATAGATGTTGTTGTTGTTGTTACTCAGAATCCTGACTATAACATTCCGCATACAGGAGCATTGGTTCACGGAAAACTTGATCTACCTGAAAATTGTGCATCTTTTGATATTTCATTGGGATGTTCAGGGTTTGTATACGGACTATCAGTTATTGAGTCATTTATGAAATGTAACAACATGAAAAAAGGTCTGTTATTTACTTCTGATCCATACTCAAAAGTTATAGATCCGGATGATAAAAACACATCTCTTTTGTTTGGAGATGCTGCAGCTGCAATTCTTATTTCCAATAAACCTGTATATACTACTGAAGCATTCTCCTTTGGTACAATTGGTAAATTGCATAAAGAGTTGATTTGCGAAAACAATGTCCTTTACATGAATGGCAGAGCTGTTTCAACTTTTGCAAGAAGACAGGTGCCTACGGAAATTACTAAATTATTGAAAAAAACTGGTATTGAATTTAAAGATATTGATCAATATCTTTTTCATCAGGGCAGCAAGTTTATAGTTAATCAGCTGGCCAGACAGTTGAAGATTGATAGCAGTAAATATGTGTATGATATAAGTAGTTATGGTAATACAGTATCTTCTTCTATTCCTATTATGCTGGAAAAGCAAATACTGCTAACAGAGAACAAGTTACTTTTGGCCAGTGGATTTGGTGTAGGCCTTTCATGGGCAAATGTGATTATTAAAAGAGTATCCTGATGGAATATGAGTTTTTTGAAGCTCCAAAAGGACAAATAGAAGAATATAAAAAGACAGTTCTGTCTGCTTTGGATTGGCGGGATGGAATAATAGTGCGTTCTCCCAATTGGCTGGGAGATATTGTTATGGCTTTACCTGCGATGTATTCTCTAAAAAAACTTCTTCCTAAATACTGTGGTTTTTTTGTTGCAGTTCCCTCTGCATACATACCATTATTCAAATCTATTCCCTGGGTGGATTATGTTGTTTCTTTGGGAACAGGTCATTCAAAATGGACGAAAGAACAGATAAAGGAAATAAAAGAGTTGAATGCTGGAGTAGGATTTTTATTTGTTAATTCACTCAAGTCTGCCTATTATTTAAAAAAAGCTGGAGTTAAAAAGCTCTTTGGTGCATCGAATGGTGTTAGGAATTTACTGCTTTCAAAGCATTACAATGTTGATTGGCATGCAAAAGAAAAATATGATTCAACACACCAGGCATATAAATATTTGGCGATGACAAATGCCATGGGGGCTCCGGAGTGGAATGGAGAATTTCCAGATTTTAACCTACTGAAAGATTCCGAAATCGGTGTTCCAGAAATAATAGAGCTTAAAAAAAACAAAAATATATTAGCTGTTCACCCTGGTGCAGCCTATGGGCAGGCAAAAAGGTGGCCCGCTGAAAATTTTAAAGAAATATGCAATTACTGGATAAAGAACAAAAAAGGGAAGGTGGCTGTTTTAGGACTAAAGAATGAAGCAGAGACAGTAAATGAGGTAATCAAAGACTTACCAGAAAATTCTGTTATCAATTTAGTCGGCAAGACAACGCTTTCTGAATTAATGTATGTTCTAAAAAAATCACTTTTATGTTTATGTAATGATAGCGGAACAATGCATCTAGCTGGTGCGCTAAATGTTAACGGTATCGCTATATTTGGATCAACCGATCCTTATTCAACCGGTCCTTTTGGTAAAAAATGGATTGTGATGCTTGATAAACAGGAGTGTGCTCCATGTTTTTCTCGTGTATGTCAAAATCCGCAGGAAGATTATAGATGCCTAAAATCCATCACACCCAAAAATGTCTGTAAAGCTATTGATATATTGCTGGAAAAATAATAGCTATCTCAAATTTTAATCACGCTTTCTATTTTCTTATCTATAACATGCTGGAGGTCTTTTGAAAGCCGTTGTTTATAATAAACTCTTGAGTTCAAAACTTTATTTTTCATTTCTAAATCCTATATCTCTTCAGTATATAAGTCGAAACTTCAGGCAGTTTTTCCGTAAAATAAGTGTTATCTGTTTGTTTATAACCTTACAGCTTTTGTTGTTCTCTGGCGAAATTGAGGCATCTGTAAATTCTGATGTTGGATGCTCTCTTCAGTTTTTTTCTCAACACAAAGACTTTGAATTTTATAAGATAACATCATATCTAACAAATGTAGGAGATCTAGTTTCCGGTACTTTAGACCTGCCTTTTTCTAAGAGTTGCAGGATATACCTTAAAGACAGCTTTATAAAAGAAATAAAAGTTGTCAAAGACAAAAAAGGAAACCTTAAAATATATCTAAACAGCAGCTATTCTCTAATAACAAGAAACAGAAAAGTTTCGTGTACTCTATTAGAAGCCTTTGTTTTATCAGTATTGAAACTTCCGTATTCGCAAGAAAATACTAGAAAAATTACATGGTTTGTAGATGCACTTAGCCGAAAACTGGACAAACAAACTTTTCCCAAGATTTCCCCTGATGGCGGTTCTTTTCCGGGGATGCATTCATTGCTTATTTTTGGTTACAAGCTCCAGCCTGATAATATAATAGATAATCCTGTTACTTTGAGAAAAGGAGCTGTATGGACAATTAATTCTGAAGCAGCTGAAATTTTACTTGAGTCTATATTGTCCATAAAAAATGGAAAATCATTTTTGGCTGACTATCTTAAAAGCATTTGTCTAGATACAAGTAAAAGCAATATGGATGTTTTCTATTCTTTAATGAGTAAGAATTTAGCATTGTCTGAAAAGGAGTGTAAAATATTTTTTATTAAACATCTAAACGATACAGCATCCAAATTATCTATAAATTCATTTATGCCCGCATCTGCAGAATATGCAGCTAATGCCTTTCAAGACACCTGCATTGTATCATATATTCCCAAAAATGCTCCTGAGACAATAAAAACATGTTCTTTGGACGATTTACCTGAAGTTTGGGAT
>CAZVCD010000315.1:0-3125 GCA_964625675.1 uncultured Victivallales bacterium
GCTTCGCATCTTTCCATCAACTTTGCTGTGGCCTGATAATGCTCTTTGCCCGGACTTTCCTGCAATGAGGCAATTTTTAAAAGATGATTCTTTCTGTTCTGGAATTTGCACCCTTGAATTTCATCTGTCCAATAATATAGGTATTCATAATTTTGAAAGTCAGGGGTAGGTGATATTTTTCTTAATATTCTGTAATTTTGGGGATTGCTGTCTTTTGTGCGGAAATAACCTGAATTAGTAAGCCAGCTAGGACATTCCGTCATAAGTATTTCAACAAGTGAGTTTTCTATAAGTAAACGGGCTCCTTTATGAGATTTTTCAAGCCCTGCCGCCTTGGCTAAAATATCATCTTTAGGCAGCCTTTTGGAAAAATTTTTAATTGTTACCCGAGGTTCAAATTCAAGCTTTCCTTTAACCATAGCACCTCGAAGGAGAATATCTTTTTTAAGAAGACTGGCATGCAGTAATCCTAATAATTTAAACCCTTCAAACGGATCAGTACCGACAACAAAGAGACTGTCACTAAACATCTCAACTGTATTTTTATTATTTCTTTCTACAAAACTCTTTAATATATTAAAAGTTTCCGTGTAAAACTCACGAAGTTTCAACTGAGCAACAACAGGGCTTAAATTATAGTAACTACCAATACCGAGAAGATCGCCATAGTATGTAAAATTAACCATTTTTCATTCTCCTAAACATTTATATTTCTTGTTAAATTATGAGTAATTATTTCAATTGACTATCTAATGGATTGTATCAACAATGTAAAAAATTAAACTTATTTGCTGCTTATAATTCATAATTTTTATTAAAACCCTGTAAGGTTTTTTTTGAAAATTGCAACATATTCGTTTTTGAACACCCCACCCTTGAGCAGAATGACCAGCCATAATACCAGTCTAAATCTTTATCTCCATATATGACATAGATATGCGCACCGCATTCACAATCGAACAAAATATCTAATTCTGTTTTACATTTCGGACAAAATACTTTTACAATATCATTTTCGTGAAAAGGTTCTCCAGACAAAACAACATAATCGCCTGTTCCAGCGAATGCTGAAATAACAACATTACATTGTTTTTTACCACTCAAATCGCTTGTTAACAAGTGAATCCCATTACTTCCATTGATTCTTATGTTACTCAAAAGACTGTGATTTTTGGAACAGTATGCTTTTTCTACTACATAGTTATCTTCTAAGCTTTTAAACTTAAAGTAAGGGATATAGATCTTGGCCCGATTAGGTATATGTAACCTTCCATCTAAATTAAACATATTATTCATTTTTTTATACCTCCTCTCATCAATGGTATATCTAGCATATATCATGCCATTAATCCAAAAAGCTTTTTTAACCTCAAAAACTAATGAACTAGACTATTAATAATTTTAAACAATGCAATATTGCTACTATATAATAAATCAATATTGCATTATTGCATTATAATTAACACCTGCACTTATGAAAACAGTCATTACCGTCTGCTAACAGTGTGTTGTCTAGATAAGAATAAACGATTTCCAGGGGCTTGTCAGTAGGAACAACTGTGACAACTTTGACATTATTTTTAGCAAAAAAATGCCGCTCCCACAACCCAATTTTAGTCGTAATTATAACGTCTATATCTTTGCAGTTTAGCCATTTAGTTATTTTGCATGGTTTATTCAGCGGTGGAAACTCCTTATAAATAGAAGTAATTCTCCCATCTCTATCATCTACGCACATTACGGTAAAATCTTCACAATTTCTAAAATGCTTGCAAAGCATGCTATTTACTGTTGGAATTGCAATTTTCATTTTCCCTTCTCCTGTAAAACTATGTTTTTCTTTGCACCTATTTTTTGTGAGGCTGCGTTGCTTTTATCTCTTTATCTATAGCAGCCAGGCATTGCAAATAATTGATTCAATGGTTTTCCTGACAAAAAAGTGTTTATAATATCATCAATATTTCCACATATAAATGGTATTAAATCAATTCCGTACAATTGTGCTTCGTATTGAAAGCGCCTCGAAATAGCACCACAAATTAATAAATCTATTCCAAGCATTTTCATTGTATTAAATTTTAGATTCATATCATGAGCATCTAGAGTCTTTATTTTTCTACTGATGATGCTCTTATTGCCTATTTCTAATACTAACAAACTTCCTGATACATCAAAAACCGGCCCTATTCTGTTTCCAAGTATTGATATGCCAATCTTCCTCATTTTTATAACTCCATATGAATTAAATGTTTTTTTATTGGCTAGTATAATGCCAAATTTCTTATTAAATGTTGAAAAGGTTTATGTTAGCAAAATCAGACCTTCCGTTAGCTACTATTTCATTTTTGAAAACTAAATCAGCGGATAATTTGTATATCATAGGCCCTTCTCCTACTAATTTAGCTCTTAAAGTTAAATTCGAATTAAAGGGTATTGTCTTAAAGTATCCTACATCAAGGTTGACAGGATAACCTTTTATTTTCTTATAAAAAAGAACGTGTGCCATTGCCTCTTCAAGCAGAGCTGAAACAAAGCCTCCATGAAGAACTCCATCATACCCCTGCATGAATGATCGACCCTGAAATTCTGCAGTAACGCTGCCATCATATAACTTACGAAAAACTAAAGCTGAGCTTAATGGGTTACTGCTGCCGCAGAATACACATTTATTATGCTCATCAGAAATGCTTTCCTTTTCTTCGTATAGCTGCGTATACATTGTATGGCCCTCCTTATATTAATATAAAAATAATTACGTATAATGATTTCTTGTGTACAGGTTCCCATACGCAAAATCAGCAACTAAAGTTTCCGGTTGCTTTGTCATCGCTCCATAAAGTAGAAGTATTTTTTTTTCTGAGAGTTTTTCTCTTGTTCGATTACATATACTATTTGCTATAACCATATCAACATTGATTTTCTGTAGGTATTTTGTGATATCAGTCTGTTGATTTTCTGATAAGTCTATTATCTTTTTTGACTTTATATCTTTAGAAATTAAATCAAGATCAATTATAGAAAATCTATTACAACGTCCAAAATACTTACAGAGCTCTTTATGACCTATTGGAATTGCAATTCTCATTTTTTATCCCTCCTATTATTTTACTACATTTGCTTAAGTT